>NZ_JBITMP010000052.1:0-74339 GCF_044466425.1 Nonomuraea sp. NPDC049400 | reverse complement strand
ATCTCTCCCCACGCCCGGTGACCTACATCGATCACCTTGGCACACGAGGAGAGACCGACACGAGATAGATCAAAAAACACCAGCTACCTAGAACGAGCGCAGCCCGCGCATGGCGATCTCGACGCCGCGGCGCATCGACTCCATGATCTCCTCATCCGACGACTGGCCGAGCTCGCGCGCGGCGTTGCCCGCGGACTGGACGGCGCCCATGAAGATCCCGGCCACCACCGCGGCGCTGATCGGGTCGAGCTGGTCGGGAAAGGCCGTCAGCAGCTGCCTGGCCAGCTCGCGCTGCAGGTCGAACAGCAGGTGCAGGGCCCTGGCCTGCACGGCGGGCACGGTCATGACGACCTGCTCGTAGACCTTCGTCAGCTCGCGGTCGCCGGCCATCGGGCCCACGGTCAGGTAGTGGGCGATGACCTGCTCGTACGCCTTGAGCAGCACCTCGGCGAGGCCGTCCGCCGGCTCCCGCGCGGCGACCACGTCGGCCGACAGCTCCATGTACTGCGCTGCCTGGGCGAACAGCACGTCTTCCTTGGTGGGGAAGTAGTTGAAGAACGTCTTGGTGGCCACGTCGGCCGCGGCGGCGATCTGCGCGACGGTCGTCTGCTCGTATCCCTGCTCGGCGAACAGCCGGAGCGCAGTGCTGACGAGCAACTGCCTGGTCTGCCGTTTCTTGCGCTCGCGGCGTGACTCCTCCATGGCCACGAAGCTTACACTGACTATATATTTACACGAAAGCGCACATCAGTCCTGGTGGCCGGCCCGCCGGCCCTCGATCAACGGGCGAGGCGCCAGACCCGGATCGACGGCCCGTCTCCGGGCAGCACGTCGCCGTCCTCGGCGTTGTACACGCCGGACGCCTGAACACCGAGGCGGATCGGATCGCCCGGCGCCCGCCGCACGCACACCAGGATCGACTCCTCGTACGTCTCGCGCACGAAGACCAGGCAGTCCGCGTCGGCGTGCAGCCAGCGCAGGCCGCCGTGGCGCAGCGCGGGCTCGGCGCGGCGCAGCCCGAGCAGCTCCCGGTAGGCCGCCAGCGTCAGCAGGTCCTGGTCCACGGGCCGGTTCCAGGGCATCGGGGTGCGGGAGTGCTCGCCGTTCACGCCGGTCAGGCCGAACTCGCTGCCCGCGAACACCATCGGCGTGCCCGGCAGCGTGGCCTGCAGCCCGAGCGCGAGCAGGTGGCGCTCGCGCGAGCCGGTGACGGTGCGGATGCGGGGCGAGTCGTGCGAGTCGAGCAGCTGCCAGGAGTGCACGAGCGAGCGCCACGACATGTGGGACGCGAACGACCTGAACGTGGCCAGCGTGGCCGTCCCGTCGCGCGCGGGCACGCCGCCCGGCACGCCGAGGAAGTGCTCCAGGTCCAGCTCGGGCCCGCGCAGCCAGGTCCAGATTGGACGGGTGAAGCCGCCGTAGTTCATGGTGCCGTGCCAGCCGTCGCGGTCGAGGTCGGGCGAGGCGTCGTGGTTGTGCTCGGCGATGAACGCGGCCTCGGGGCCGACCTCGGCCCGCAGCATGGCGGCGACCTCGTGGGTGTAGTCGTCGGCGCCGCGCCTGCCGGTCATGTTGGCCACGTCCACGCGCCAGCCGTCGAGCGGCCCGAGCCACTTCTTCAGCACCGCCCGCATGCTGGAGCGGACCAGCTCGCTGCCCCAGTTGAGCTTGGGCAGCGTCTTGACGCCCCACCAGGACTCGTAGTCGCCGGTGTCGGGGTCGAAGTAGAACATCTCGCGTTCGACCGCGTTCACGTCGGACACGGCCGCGGTGAACCATTCGTGCGTGTCGCCGCAGTGGTTGGTGGTGATGTCGCCGAGCAGCCGCATGCCGCGCGCGTGCAGCGCGCCCGACAGCCGGTGCAGCGCCTCGTCGCCGCCGAGCAGCGGATCGACGTGCTCGAACGTGGCGGCGTTGTAGCGGTGGTTGGAGCGGGCGGGGAAGATCGGTGTCAGGTAGACGGTGTCGGCGCCGAGGCTCTGGATGTGGTCGAGCCGCCGGACGATGCCGTCGAGGTCACCGCCGTAGAACTGCTCGGAGGTGCCGGGCCCGCTGGGGATGACCGGGTCACGGTCCCAGTCCCGCGGCAGCGCCCAGTCGGGCGGCTCGGGCATGAGCCCGGAGCGGTCGAAGCGGTCGGGGAAGATCTGGTAG
Source organism: Nonomuraea sp. NPDC049400 (assembly GCF_044466425.1). NCBI lineage: Bacteria > Bacillati > Actinomycetota > Actinomycetes > Streptosporangiales > Streptosporangiaceae > Nonomuraea > Nonomuraea sp. NPDC049400. The sequence continues at coordinate 72,185 of NZ_JBITMP010000052.1, read as the reverse complement.
ACGATCGCGTCCGACATCCACTGGGGCGGCGGCTGGTGGCACACGAGGCGGAAGTCGCTCGCGTCGGTCACGTCGTTCGTGACGAGCCCGGCTGCGGTCAGCCACGCCTGGCCGCCCTGCCTGTGGAGCAGGAAGCGGTACGGGGTGACGGGGTTGACCGCCGTGATCTCGGCCCGCCACCAGACGTCCGTGCCGCCGTATCCGCCCACGTCCCGCCGCGACGGGTCCGGCGCCGCCTCGGCGTAGCGGGGCTCGCCGTCGTGCACGGTGCGTACGTGCACGCCCGTGACACCAGCGGCCAGCGGCGCCCGCAGCCACAGCGTCACCCGCGAGCCCACGGCGGGTTCCTGGTCGGAGACGTACAGAGCTGAGCCGTCGTGATGCGGCTCCCCGATGAAGCGCAATGAACCTATCCCTTGACAGCCCCGGCGGTGAGCCCGGAGACGATGTACTTCTGCAACCAGAGGAACACACCCACAGTGGGAATGGCGGTAAGCAACGTGCCCGCGGCGAACATGCCGAAGTTCGCGTTGCGGTGATCACCGGCGATCATGCCGTACATGCCGACGGCGAGGGTCTTGCTGTCGGGGTCGCGCAGGAACACGTTCGCCATGAGGAACTCGCTCATCGTGCCGATGAACGCCAGCAGCGCCGTGACCGCGAGGATCGGCGTCACCAGCGGCATGATGATCCGCCAGAAGATCTGCGCGTGCGTGGCGCCGTCCACGGTGGCGGCCTCGTCCAGCTCCTTCGGCACGGTGTCGAGGAAGCCCTTCATCAGCCAGGTGTTCACGCCGAGCGCGCCGCCGAGGTAGAGCAGGATGAGCCCCCACACGGTGTTGAACCCGAAGGCCGGATACAGCTCGGTCACCCTGGTGAAGATCATGAAGATCGTCACGATGGCCAGGAACTGCGGGAACATCTGGATGAGCAGCAGCGCCAGCAGCCCCACGCGGCGGCCCGCGAAGCGCATGCGGCTGAAGGCGTACGCGGCGAACATCGACAGCAGCAGGCTCGTGAACGACGACGCCAGCGCGATGAACACCGAGTTGACGAACCACCGGGCGAACGGGTAGCTGTCGGAGCTCAGCAGATTGGCGAAGTTGGCCAGGCTGGCCCCGGTCGGCAGCAGGTCGGTGGAGGCCAGCGTGCCCATGGGGTTGATCGCGGCCGAGAGCACGAACAACACCGGGAAGATCGCGAACGCGCACACGACCAGCACGAAGGCATGCCTGAGGGCGAGCTTCACGCGTAGACCTCCTCCTGCTTGCGGGTGCGGCGGAACGCCACGGCCGAGATGACGGCCACGATCGTGAAGATGAACACCGAGATCGCCGCCGCGAAGCCGAACTGCGCGCCGCCCGCCCCGAACGCCAGCCGGAACGTGTAGGTGATCAGCAGGTCGGTGGCGCCCACCTGCGGGTTGTCCGCGGGGAACGGCCCGCCGTCGGTGGTGAGCGCGATCGCGTTGAAGTTGTTGAAGTTGTAGGCGAACGACGAGATCAGCAGGGGGGTGAGCGCGACCAGCAGCAGCGGCAGCGTGACCCGCCGGAACGCCTTCCACGGCGTGGCGCCGTCGATTGCCGCCGCCTCGGTCAGCTCGCGCGGGATGGCCTGCAGCGCTCCGGTGGTGACCAGGAACATGTACGGGAAGCCGAGCCAGAGGTTGACCAGGATCACGCCGAGCCGGGCGGTGCCCGGCTCGCCCAGCCAGTCGATGTTGACCCCGAGGAGCTGGTTGATCAGGCCGAAGTCACGGTTGAACATGTCGCGCCACACCAGCAGCATGGCGAAGGCGGGCATCGCGTACGGCAGGATCAGCAGGATCCGGTAGAACCGGGTGCCGCGCATCCGCGGATGGTGCAGCGCCAGCGCCACCGACATGCCGAGCGCGAACGTGCCGAGCACGGAGGCCAGGGCGAAGAGCAGGTTCCAGCCCAGCACCCCGGCGAAATACCCCGAAATAGTGGGGTTTGTCAGCACGCGTGCGAAGTTGTCGAACCCGACACTGACCTGCCAGCCCTGGGCCAGGTGCTCGCCCTTGGCGTTGACGAAGTATCCCTGCCCCTCGTCGGCCTGCCAGGTGTCGCCGTTGCCGCGCACGCAGTCGCAGCCGGCGTCGTAGACGAGCGCCGCCTTGCCCTCGACGGCCCGGCTGAGCCCGTTCGCCTTGATCACGCCGTCGCCGGTCGGCACGGCCAGCGCGGAGATCTCCTGGCCGCGGGCGGCGGCCTCGGGCGCCTTGAGCACGGTCAGCCCGGGCGCGCTCAGCACCTTGCCGGTGACCCCGACCTGTGCCCCCGCCAGCGGCGACAGCCCGTTCGCGTCGCCCACCCGCACCTGCTTGGTCTTCGGGTCGACCAGCAGGAACACCAGTTCGTCGCCGCGCAGCGCGGCGGTCAGGGCGTACTCGGGCGAGCCGGGGGCCTGCCGCACGGAGCCGGTCTCGATGGCGGTGATGGCGGCGGCCTTGTCGCCGCGGTGCCCGTCGCCGAAGTTCGTGAACGCGGTGGTGACCGTGTAGACGACGGGGAACACCTGGAACGCGATAAGGAAGACGGTGCCGGGGATGAGGTACTTGGCCGGGATGAAGCGGCGGGTCAGGTAGAGGCAGGCGACGGCCGCGGCGGCGGCGCACAGCAGCCCGAGCGAGACCCACGAGCCTGCGGCGACCAGCGGCGGCACGGCGTAGAGCAGGATCGCGGCGGTCACGGCGAGCACCGCGATCCTGCTCACCACGAACGCGGTGGTGATCTCCCGGCGGGGCCGTGGAGACGTCCTGGTCTCCACGGCCCCGCGCACGTCGAGCGTCATGTCAGTGCTTGAGCGAGCCGTCGATGGCCTTCTGCGCCGCCGCGGCGGCCTTGGCCGCGTCGCCGCCCTTGACGACGGCGTTCTCGGCGATGCCGAACGGCTCCCAGATCGCCGCCATCTCGGGGATGGCCGGCATCGGCATGCCGTCCTTGCCCGCGTCCATGAACTTGACGGCGTCCGGGTCGCTCGCCTGGACCTCCTGGAGGGCGGCGGTCAGCGCCGGGGGCCGCGGGTCGGCCTCGTACAGCGCCTTGGCGACGTCCTTGTTGGTCACGTAGTTGGCCACGAACTCCTGGGCCAGCGCCTTGTTCTTGCCCTTGGAGGCCACGAAGAACGTCTGCACGCCGACGAACGGGGTGGCGGGCTTGCCGTCCTTGAACGCCGGGACGGCGGTGATGTCGTACGGGACGCCGCCCTTCTTTACCTCGCTGATCGCCCACGGGCCGGAGATCAGGTAGGCGCACTTGCCGCCGGCGAAGTTCACAATGTAGTTCTCGTTCGTGATCGACGTGCGCAGCGCGCCGTCGCCCTTCTCGCCCAGGTCCTTGAGCTTGCCGAACGCCTTGACCGAGCCGGGCGAGCCGACCAGCACCTGCTTGGCGTCGGGGTCGCCGGTGGGGGTGGTGCCGAACAGCGCGCCGCCGGCGGAGGCGAAGATCGGGTAGACGTGGAAGGCGTCGCCCTTCTGGCCGACGGGGAGGCAGAGCACCTCCTTGACCTTGCCGGCCGCCTTGAGCTCCTTGCCCTTGGCGACCAGGTCCTCGATCGTGGCGGGCGCCTCGGGGGCGAGCTTGGTGTTGCGGATCAGCGCGATGTTCTCCACCGCGTACGGGGCGCCGTAGATCTGCCCGTTGAACGTCACCGCCTGGATCGCCTTGGCCGAGAAGGCCGCCTTCTGCTCATCGGTCAGCGTCACCGGGTCGATGGCGCCGTTCTGCACGAGGTTGCCGATCCAGTCGTGCGCGCCGATCATGATGTCGGGGCCGCTGCCCTGCTGGGAGGCGGTGAGGAAGGTCTGCTGGTTGTCCTTGCTGATCTCCTTCACCTCGACGCTGACGCCGTTCTCGGCGCCGAACTGGTCGGCGAAGGGCTTGAGCGGCTTGACACGGTTGGCGTCGGCCCAGATCACGAGCGTGCCACCGCTCTTCGCCGCCGAGGTGGAGGCGGACGCACCGGGTGCCGCCGTAGAAGCCGACTGGGAAGCAGACTGGGAACCGCCGCACGCCGCCACGGCGAACGCGAGGGCCGCGAGAGCGGCCACACCCAGAGCCCGCTTGCGCATGGGACCTCCTGAGGTCACGGAGGAACGGCGACGCCGCGCGAGCGCCGCCGCAAGAAGAAGCCGAACGTTTCCGGGACGTTAGCGGCTCTTTGCAAGAATTGGAAGAACTTGCGAAAGAGCGTTACGCGATCCTCACCAGCCCCCGTCGCGGCAGGAGGCGCGCACGCGTGACATGGCACCGCCATCCCGGCCAAGGTGACATCTGCAACTTTCCGCAAATTACGCTTGACCCTCCGCAAACCAACGCGACATCCTTCACCAGAACTCATCGACATCTCACGCAAAGGGACAGCCATGCTCGGCAACGACGACTGGTGGCGTGACGCCGTGGTGTACCAGGTCTACCCGCGCAGCTTCGCCGACTCCGACGGCGACGGCATGGGAGACCTCGCAGGCGTTCGCGAGCGCCTCGGCTACCTCGCCGACCTGGGCGTGGACGCCATCTGGCTGAGCCCCTTCTACACCTCCCCCATGGCCGACGGCGGCTACGACGTGGCCGACTACCGGGACGTGGACCCCATGTTCGGCGGGCTCGCCGACTTCGACGCGCTCATCGCCGACGCCCACGACAAGGGCATCAGGGTCATCGTGGACCTGGTGCCCAACCACTCCTCCGACCAGCACCCGTGGTTCAAGGCAGGGCTGCGCGAGCGCTACATCTTCCGCGACGAGCCCAACGACTGGGAGTCGATCTTCGGCGGCCCCGCCTGGACGCAGGCCGAGGACGGGCAGTGGTATCTCCACCTGTTCGCCCCCGAGCAGCCGGACCTCAACTGGGACAACCCCGACGTGCGCGCCGAGTTCCGCGACGTCCTGCGCTTCTGGCTCGACCGGGGCGTGGATGGTTTCAGGATCGACGTGGCACACGGCATGATCAAGGCCGAGGGGCTGCCCGACGTGGGACCGAAGGAGGGCCGCCAGGCGGAGATGCTCGGCGACGAGCAGCTGCCCTACTTCGACCAGGACGGCGTGCACGAGATCTACCGCGAGTGGCGGCCGATCCTCGACTCCTACCCCGGCGGCCGGATGGCGGTGGCCGAGGCGTGGGTGTCCTCGCCGGAGCGGCTGGCCCGCTACATCGGGCCCGACGAGCTGCACCAGGCGTTCAACTTCGAGTTCATGATGGCCGACTTCCACGCCAAGTCGTTCCGTACGGTCATCGAGAAGTCGCTCAAGGAGGCCGAGCTGGTCGGCGCGCCCACCACGTGGGTGCTGTCCAACCACGACAAGCCGCGCCACGTCACCCGCCACGGCAGCCTGGCCCGCGCCAGGGCGGCCACGCTGCTCATGCTGGCCCTGCCCGGCTCGGCCTACCTCTACAACGGCGAGGAGCTGGGGCTGCCCGAGGTGCTCGACCTGCCGGACGAGCTGCGCCAGGACCCGGCGTTCCGGCGCACCGGCGAGAGCCGCGACGGCTGCCGGGTGCCGATCCCGTGGACGGTCTCCGACGGTTTCGGCTGGCGGAACCCGTGGCTGCCGATCCCCGGCTCCTGGGGGCCGCTGTCGGCCGAGGCCCAGGAGGACGACCCCGGCTCCACCCTGAACCTCTACCGGGCCGCGCTGAGGCTGCGCAAGGAGCACCCGGCGCTCGGCGGCGGCACGCTGACCTGGCTCGACTCCCCCAAGGACGTGCTGGCCATCCAGCGCGACCCGGGGCTGGTCGTGATGATCAACACGGGCGAGGAGCCGGTCCGCCTCGACCTGGGCGGCGAGGTCCTGCTGTCCAGCGGCCCGCTGACCGACGATGGGGCGATCCCGCCGGACACCACCGTTTGGGTCCAGCACTGACACGGATTGGTGGAATCTTTCCATTGACGCGGCATATGCCGGTAATCACGCTCGGTAACCTGCCAGGGTGGCACCCTGGTGGGCCCGATCCCTTCGTGGACGCGTCACCCTCATCGCGACGGCCGTAGCCGCCCTCGTGCTGATTCCGGCAGCCGTGGGCGGGGTGATCGTGACCAGGTCGCTGATGTCGGCAAGTGTGTTCCGCGACACCAGGGACTCAGCCGAGCGGATCGCGTACGAGATGCGCGGCGGCGCGCTGCCCATGGGGGCCTCCATCCCGGTGCCCAACCCGTCGGTGCCGCTGATCCAGGTGGTCGGCGCCAACGGACAGATCCTCGCCAGCAGCGACGCGGCCAGGAATCTGCCGCCGCTCAGCGACATACGCCCCACGGCCGAGAACCGGCTGATCAACATGACGAACTGCCTGCCGACCGAGTGTCTCCATCTCACGGCCGTCAGGGTCAGCATGTTCGCCGACTCTCCCGTCGTCTACGCGGGCCGCGCCACGCCTGACCTGCTCACCAGCCGCACCCTGGAAGTGGTCGTGTTCACCCAGGTCGGGATCCTGATCGCGCTGGCGTCGTGGGCCACCTGGCTGGTCACGGGCAGGGCGTTGCGACCGGTGGCGACCATGCGGGCCGAACTGGACGCCGTACACGCGGGCGACCTGAGCCGCCGGGTCACGCAACCACCGGGGCAGGACGAGGTGGCCCAGCTCGCCAAGTCCGTCAACGGCACGCTGGCCCGGTTGGAACGCTCCGCCGACCAGCAGCGCCAGTTCGCCTCGGACGCCTCGCACGAGCTGCGCACCCCGATCGCCGGGCTGCGCGCCCAGCTCGAGAGCGCCCAGCTCTATCCGGAGGACACCGACATCGAGGCGCTGGTGGAGAGCGCGCTGCGCGACACCGACCGCCTGGAGGCGATCATCACCGACCTGCTGCTGCTGGCCAGGATCGGCTCCCGGGTGGACGTGGTCAAGGAGTGCGTCGACCTCGCCGAGCTGGTGCGCCAGGAGCTGGCCGTGCGCTGCGACAAGGTGCCCGTGCACGTGGACCTGCACGAGGGGGTCGTCGTCGAGGGCGTACGGCTCCAGCTCGCCAGGGTCCTGACCAACCTGCTGGACAACGCCCAGCGGCACGCCGAGACCCGGGTCCGGGTCCAGGTGTACAAGGAAGGCAACGACACGGCGGTGCTGGCGGTCGAGAACGACGGCATGGAGATCGCCGTGGCGGACCGCGAGCGCATCTTCGAGCGCTTCACCCGCCTGGACGCCGCCCGCAGCCGCGACGCCGGCGGCACGGGGCTGGGCCTGGCCATCGCACGGGACGTCGCGATGGCTCACCGCGGACAGATCACCGTCGAGGAGTGCAAGGGCGGCGCCAGATTCGTCGTTAGACTTCCCGCCGTTTGACCGATTCTCGTAGATTTCCGGTGCTCATGTCATAGATCATGGTGTCATGACGGAAGAAGCGCCGCAGGGCGTCGACCCGCACATCCCCAACGCGGCGCGCATGTACGACTACTTCCTGGGCGGCAAAGACAACTTCAAGGCCGACCGGGAACTGGCCGAGCTGGTGCTCAGCGTGGTCCCGGAGACCCGCGACGGCACCAGGGAGAATCGCGCGCTGATTGGCCGTTTTGTACGTTACCTGTGCGAACAGGGCATCACCCAGTTCCTCGACCTCGGCTCCGGCCTGCCGGCCCAGGAGAACGTGCACGAGGTCGCCCTCAGGCACACCCCCGACGCCCGCGTGGTCTACGTGGACAGCGACCCGGTGGTCGCCACGCACGGCAGGGCGCTGCTGGCCGATCCCGAGCGGGTGGCCATGGTCCTGGGCGACGTGCGCCGGCCGAAGGAGATCCTGTCCCACCCGGAGGTCCGCGGGCTGCTGGACTTCGACCGCCCGGTGGCCCTGCTGATGATGTTCCTGCTGCATCTGATCCCCGACGAGGACGACCCGCACGGCTTTGTGGCCGCCTATCGCGACGCGCTGGCGCCGGGCAGCTATCTCGCCATCTCCCACGTGGGCAGCGACTCCCACTCGTCCTTGACGGAGCGGGTGAGCCAGTTCTACGAGAGGGCCAACCTGCCGTTCAGGCCGCGGCCCGGCGAGGAGATCTCCGCCTTCTTCGGCGACTTCGAGTTCATCCCGCCGGGCTACCTGGCCAACGGCATAGCCCCGGACCTCCCGTGGCCGTACATCGAGCCCGGAGCCCCGATCTTCCTGGACGAGGACCTGGCCCGCATGGGCTACGCGGGCATCGCCCGCAAGCCCTAGACCTTCGACAGCTCCCTGTCGCCCGACTCGCCCTGCTCCGGCGGCTCTTCGCCCTCGTCGAGCAGCGTCGCCTCGTCGAACGGCGCCTGCCCCGACAGCACCAGGTCGGCGCGCTCCCGGTCGAAATCGCCGGTCCAGTGGGCGACGAGCACGGTGGCGACGGAGTTGCCGGCGAAGTTCGTCAGCGCCCTGGCCTCGGACATGAAGCGGTCGATGCCCACGATGAGGCCGACCCCGTCGACCAGCGCCGGGCGGTGCGCCTGCAGCCCGCCGGCCAGCGTCGCCAGCCCGGCGCCGGTCACGCCCGCGGCGCCCTTGGAGGCGACCATCATGAACAGCAGCAGCGCGATCTGCTCGCCGAACTGCAGCGGCGCCCCGGTGGCCTCGGCGATGAACAGCGTGGCCATGGTCAGGTAAATGGCGGTGCCGTCGAGGTTGAAGGAGTAGCCGGTCGGCACGGTGATGCCGGCCACGGTCTTGCTGACCCCCAGGTGCTCCATCTTGGCGATGAGCCGGGGCAGGGCCGTCTCCGACGACGAGGTGGACAGGATCAGCAGGAACTCGCGGCCCAGGTACTTCAGCAGCGACCACAGGTTGATCCGGGCGACCAGCCACAGGATCGAGCCGAGGACGACGCCGACGAACAGCACGCAGGTCACGTAGAAGGCGACCATGATGATCGCCAGGCTCTTGAGCGCCTCGATCCCGGTCTCGCCCACCACGGCGGCGATCGCGCCGAACGCGCCGACGGGCGCGGCCCACATGACCATGGCGAGGATGCGGAACACCAGCCGCTGGAAGTGCTCGATGCCGCGCAGGATCGGCGTGCCCTTGTCGCCCATGGCCTGGATCGCGAACCCGGCCAGCAGCGCGACGAGCAGCGCCTGCAGGACCGAGCCTTCGGTGAGCGCCGACACCAGCGTCTCAGGGATGATGCCGAGCAGGAAGTCGACCGTGCTGGCCTCGCCGCCCTTGGCCGCCTGCGCCTCCGCGGCCTGCTTGGCGGCGTCGCTGAGGTGCAGCCCCGAGCCGGGGTCGATGACGTTGCCGACCACCAGGCCGATGAGCAGGGCTACCGTGGACATGACAATGAAGTAGCCGAGCGCGAGACCGCCGACCTTGCCGACCTTGGCCGCCTGGCGCACCGAGCCGATGCCGAGCACGATCGTGCAGAAGATGATCGGCCCGATCACCATCTTGATGAGCGCCACGAAAGCGGTGCCCAGCGGTTTGAGTTCCTTGCCCACGTCCGGCCAGACGAATCCGACCAGGATGCCCAGCAGGACGGCGCCGATGACGGCCAGATAGAGGTACCGAGTGCGATCACGCATGGGGGGTTCTCCAGCGGTGATGGAATTTCCTTCTAGGTAGCCGAGTATGACGCTCACAGTGACGTAGGTCACCATTGAGTAAGTTTCGTTCACGGGAGAGGTGTCAAGATGCGGCGCTTGAGCCTGGCGGGACAGATGTTGGTCCTGCAGCTGCTCGTGGTCGCCGTCACGGTGGCGGGCCTCGCGGTGCTCGCGCTCGTGCAGGCGCGTGACCTGCTCACCGACGAGGCGAGCAGCAAGGCCAGGGCCGTCGCGGTGAGCGTGGCGGCCTCGCCCGACGTGCTGGCCGCCCTCGACGACCCGAACCCGTCCATACGGCTGCAGCCGTACGCCGAGCAGGTACGCCATCAGACGGGCGTCGACTTCGTCACCATCATGAAACCGGACGGCACCCGCTACACGCACCCGAACCCCGCCGAGATCGGCAAGCGTTTCCTCGGCCACACCGAGCGGGCGCTGGCGGGCGAGACGTTCGACGAGACCTACACCGGCACGCTCGGCGAGTCCAGGCGCGTGGTGACCCCCGTCATGTCGGGCGGCCAGGTGCGGGCGCTGGTCAGCGCGGGCATCACGGTCGAGAAGATCAGCGCGAGGGTGCGCGACCAGCTCCTGTGGGGCGGGCTCGTCGTCGCGCTGGCGCTCTCGCTGGGCGCGGCCGGCACGTGGCTGGTCACCGCGCGGCTGCGCCGCCAGACGCACGGCCTTGGCCCGGTGGAGCTCGGCCGCATCCACGACCACCACGACGCGGTCCTGCACGCCGTCAGGGAGGGTCTGCTGCTGGTGGGCAAGGACGGCACGCTGACGCTGTGCAACGACGCCGCGCGTCAACTGCTCGGCCTGCCGGCCGATGCCGAGGGGCGGCACGTGGGCGAGCTGGGCCTTTCCGAGGTGCTGGCCGACGACGAGGAGCGCATCCACCTGGTCGGCGACCGGGTGCTGGCCGTCAACAGCGCCGCCAGCAGGCTCGGCACCGTGGTGACCCTGCGCGACCACACCGAGCTGCAGGCGCTGACCGGGCAGCTCGACGCCGAGCGCGGCTTCGCCGACTCCCTGCGCTCGGCCGCCCACGAGGCCGCCAACCGGCTGCACACCGTCATCACGCTGGTGGAGCTGGGCCGTACCGAGCAGGCGGTGGCCCTGGGCACGGCGGAGCTGCGGGCCGCCCAGGAGCTCACCGACCGGGTGGTCGGCGCGGTCCGCGAGCCGGTCCTGGCCGCGCTGCTGCTGGGCAAGAGCGCCGAGGCGGCCGAACGCGGCGTCGAGCTGGTGATCAGCCAGGACAGCGAGCTGGACGACCTGGGTCTCGACCCGCGCGAGCTGGTCACGATCGTGGGCAACCTGATCGACAACGCCATCGACGCGGCCTCCCGGGTGGAGGTGCACCTGTGCGCCGACCGGGAAGACGTCATGATCACAGTGGCCGACAACGGTCCAGGGCTGGCCGACCCGCACGCCTTCGACAAGGGCTGGACTACCAAGGGCGACGGGCACGGGCTTGGGCTGGCCCTGGTGGGGCAGTCGGTCCGGCGTATGGGCGGCACCATCGACGTGGCGGGCTCGGTGTTCACCGTGCGGCTGCCCGTGCCGGAGCGTGCGCGATGATCTCGGCGCCGGAGCGTGCGCGATGATCTCCGTGCTCGTCGTCGAGGACGAGGAGATCACGGCGGAGGCCAACCGCATCTACGTCGATCGGGTGCCGGGTTTCGAGGTGGCCGGGGTGGCCAGGACCGGCGGCGAGGCGCTGCGCTTCCTGCGCGGCAGGACGGTGGACCTCGTCCTGCTCGACCTGTACCTGCCCGACATGCACGGGCTGGAGGTGTGCCGGGCGATCCGCGCGGGCGGGCTCATGTGCGACGTGATCGCCGTGACCTCGGCCCGCGACCTGGCCATGGTCCGCTCGGCGGTCTCGCTCGGCATCTCCCAGTACCTGCTCAAGCCGTTCACCTACGCGACACTCTTCGAAAAGCTCACGCGTTACGCCAGGTTCAAGGAGGAGGCGGGCGTCGCCGTCGGGCAGAGCGACGTGGACCGCGTGCTCGGCACCCTGCGGGGCGGCTCTGAGCTGCCCAAAGGCATGAGGCGCGACACGCTCGACACGGTCGCGGCCAAGCTGCGGGCCAGCCCTGAGGGCATGGCGGCGCAGGCCGTGGCCGACGCGATCGGGGTGTCCCGCGTGACGGCCCGCCGCTACCTGGAATACCTGGTGGAGCTGGGGTTGGCGGCCCGCATCCCGCAGTACGGCGGGGTGGGCCGGCCAGAGTTGCTCTACCGGATCCCCATGGAAAGTTAATGACGGTGACGCTGGCCGTTCAATCCGGGCCTCTAGCTTCTGGGTGCAGTCCAATGCACTGAGGAGACACCTTGCGAGTCCTGGCCGTAGTTCCCGCCCGCGGAGGTTCGGCGGGCGTACCCCTGAAGAACCTCGCCCTGGTCGGGGGCGTTCCGCTGGTCACCCGAGCGATACGGGCCGCCCAGCGGGCCGAGCTCGTGGACCAGGTCGTCGTGAGCACCGACCACGAGGGGATCGCCGACACCGCCCGTGAGGCGGGGGCGCTCGTCGTGGACCGGCCCGAAGAGCTGAGCGGCGCGACCGCCTCCAGCGAGTCGGCGGTGCTGCACGCGCTCGACGCCCTCGGCGAGGACCCTGAGGTCGTCGTGCTGGTGCAGTGCACCAGCGCGTTCATCGACCCGAAGGACCTGTCGGCGGCGGTGCGCAAGGTGCTGGACGGGGAGGCTGACTCGGTGGTGTCGGGGCTGCCGACGCACGAGTTCCTGTGGACCGCGACCGGGGCCGGGATCAACCACGACCCGGCCGTCAGGCAGCGCCGGCAGGACCGCGAGCCCGAGTTCCGCGAGAACGGCGCCTTCTACGTCATGCGGACCGCCGGCCTGCGCGAGCACGGCCACCGCTTCTTCGGCGAGGTCGCCGTCCAGCCGGTGCCGCAGCAGCACGCCATCGAGATCGACAACCCGGAGGACCTGGAGCTCGTGCGCGCGCTCGCCCCGTTCATCGACCAGCCCGAGCCGATCGACGTGGACGCCGTCATCACCGACTTCGACGGCGTGCACACCGACGACCGCGCCTACGTCGACTCCGACGGCCGCGAGATGGTGCTGGTCAGCCGCTCGGACGGGATGGGCGTCTCGCTGCTGAAGCGGTCCGGGGTGAAGGTGCTGGTCATGTCCACCGAGCACAACCCGGTGGTGGCGGCCCGCGCCCGCAAGCTGGGCGTGCCCGTGCTGCAGGGCCTGGCCGACAAGCGGACCGTGCTGCGCGACTGGCTCACCATCGAGGGCCTCGACCCGGCCCGCGTGGCCTACGTCGGCAACGACGTCAACGACCTGGGCCCGATGGCCGAGGTCGGCTGGCCCGTCGCCACCCCCGACGCCCACCCGCGCGTGCGCGCCGCCGCCAGGACCGTGCTGACCAGGCCCGGCGGGTCCGGCGCCGTGCGCGAGCTGTGCGACCGCGTCGTGGCCGCCCGGCCCGAGCCGCCCGCCGTCGAGACCCGCACCCGGCCGAGGCTCGGCCCCGTCGCGATCGGCGACGTGCTGGTCGGCAACGGCGAGCCCGTGTACGTGATCGGCGAGATCGGCATCAACCACAACGGCGACCTCGACATCGCCCGCCGCCTCATCGACGTGGCGGCCGACGCCGGCTGCCAGGCGGTCAAGTTCCAGAAGCGCACCCCCGCGATCTGCGTGCCCGAGGAGCAGAAGGGCCAGATCAGGCAGACGCCGTGGGGCGAGATGACGTACCTGGAGTACAAGGAGCGCACCGAGTTCGGCTTCGACGAGTACCGGCAGATCGCGAAATACTGCGACGAGCGCGGCCTGCACTGGTTCGCCTCGCCGTGGGACGTGCCCTCCGTGGAGTTCCTGGAGGAGATGGACGTCCTCGTCCACAAGGTGGCCTCCGCCAGCGTCGCCGACCACGAGCTGCTGCGGGCCCTGGCCGCCACCGGCAAGCCGATCATCCTGTCCACCGGCATGTCCACGCTGTCGGAGATCGACGAGGCCGTCGAGATCCTCGGCACCGACAAGCTGATCATGATGCACGCGACGTCCACGTACCCGCTCCCGCCGGAAGAGGCGAACCTGCGCACGATCACCACGCTCAAGGAGCGCTACGGCGTGCCCGTCGGCTACTCCGGCCACGAGCGCGGCCTGCAGATCTCCCTGGCCGCGGTCACGCTCGGCGCGGTCTGCGTGGAGCGGCACATCACGCTCGACCGCACCATGTGGGGCTCCGACCACGCCGCCTCGCTGGAGCCGGCCGGTCTCGAGCACCTCGTCCGCGACATCCGCATCATCGAGCAGGCCATGGGCGACGGCGTCAAGCGCGTCTTCCCCGGCGAGGAGGCCCCCAAGGCCCGCCTGCGCCGGGTGACCGTCTGACCTCGTTCGCACCAGGAAGAACCAAGCTCTTGATCACTCTCTCGGTCGTCGTGCCGGTACGGGACGGCGAGCGCTTCATCGCCGACGCGCTCACCTCGCTCTGCCGCAACGCCCGGCACGACTTCGAGTTCATCGTCGTGGACGACGGCTCCGTGGACGCCACCGGAGCCATCGTCGAGGACTTCGCCCGCGACCTGCCCGGGCTGTCCGTGCTGCGCAACCCCGCGCCCGTGGGGCTGGCCGACGCCCGCAACACGGGCCTGTCAGCCGCCTCCGGCCGGTACGTGACGTTCATGGACGGCGACGACTGGCTCGCCCCCGGCTACCTGGCGCGGCTCGTCGAGGCGATCGACGGGCTCGGCTGCGACTTCGTCCGCGCCGACCACGTGCAGGTCGAGGGCCGCAAGCGGGTCGTGCACCGTGCCCCGCTGGCGCGACGGGGCGCGGTGCTCGCCCCGCGGGAGGCGATCCTGCCGGCGGGCGTGCGGACCATGGTCGACTACCCGTACGCCTGGGCCGGGATCTACCGGCGCTCCCTGCGCGACCTGCTGCACTTCCCCGGCTCCCTGCACACCGCCGAGGACCGGCCGTGGATCTGGCGCCTGCACAGGGAGGCCGCCACGTTCGCGGTGGTGTCGCTGGCCGGCGTGTTCTACCGGCGCATGGTGTCCGGGTCGCTGACGCAGGTGGGCGACGAGCGCCAGTTGCACTTCTTCGACGCGTTCGACCTGGTCTTCAAGGACCTGGAGCCGGAGTTCATGCCCAAGGCGGTGCGGAACTTCTGCGCGCTGCTCGCCCACCACCTGGAGATCGCCGACCGGTTCACGCCGGCGCTGCGGGCCCGCTTCGAGGAGCGCGGCGCGCACATGGTGCGCGCGCTGCCCGCCGACGTGGTGTCCGACTCGGTCGCGCGGATGTCCGCAGAACGCGAGGCCACGCTGCGGGCCCTGGTGCCCGACCTGCCGCCCAGCCCGCACGTCCGGGTCCGCCGCGACCGGGAGGAGACGTCGTGAAGGTCTTCTACGCCTCGACGCTGTTCGGCGCGATGTCGCTGGCCGCCGCCATCGACGACGGCCGCTTCGGCGACGGCCGCCGCGTGCTCGTCGTGTCCAGCAACGCGGCCATCCCCGAGGTGGCCATGCCCCTCGACAAGACGCCCGGCTTCGCCGTGCTGCGCTCCCGCTTCGACGAGATCCACTCGTGGAACGAGCTCATCGCGCCGCTGCACCCCTCCGACTGGAAGGCCCGCGTCATCGAGGTGCCCATGTTGGAGCGGCTCATCCGCTCCCACTGGGGGCTGGACGGGGTGGAGCACCTGGTGCTGGAGTCGATCGCGGTGCCCCCGGCCCGCACGATCGCGGGGCTGGTGCGCGACTGCCCGATCACCGTCTACTCCGACGGGCTGATGAGCTACGGCCCGACCCGCGACCCCCTGCCCGCCGAGATCTTCCGCCGCATCGAGCGGCTGCTCCACCTGGACCTGGTGCCGGGGCTGACGCCGCTGCTGCTCAGCGAGTACGGCGTCGCGCCGTCGATCCTGCCGGACGAGCGGTTCCTGTCGATCGTGGACCAGGTCACCGCCACCGCGCCCGACATGATGCACGGGCAGGCGATGATCCTCGGCCAGTACCTGTCGGCACTGGAGATCGTCACGCCGGAGGAGGAGGCGGCCCTGCACGAGACCATGCTGCGTGCCCTGGCCGCCCGCGGCTACACCGACGTCGTCTTCAAACCGCACCCGGCCGCCGGGCGGCGGCACGCCCAGCTCCTGCGGGCCGCCGCCGAACCCCTCGGTGTGCGGCTGTCGGTGGCCCCGGAGAGCGTGCCCGCCGAGGTGTGCTTCGCCGCGCTGCGGCCGGAGCTCGTCGTGGGGTGCTTCTCCACGGGTCTGCTGACGGCGCAGCGCTACTTCGGGCTCTCCGTCGCCGCGTACGGCACGGACCTGGTGCTCGACCGGCTGGCTCCCTACGAGAACAGCAACCGGATCCCGGTCACGATCGTGGACGCCCTGCTGCCCCGCCTGTCGGCCGACGGGGCCATCACCCCGGCGCCCGCGGTGGACCTGCGCGCCCTGGTGCGGGCCGTGGGGTACTGCATGCAGGCCGAGACGTACCCGGAGCTGCGGCCCGCGAGCATCGACTTGGACGCGCGTTACTTCAAGCGCAAGCGCCTGGAGACGCTGGGCCTGGTGACCAGGCCGACCGCGCTCACCCGGCTGCGCAGGAAGATCCGCTCGGCGATCTGACCCCGCTACCGCACCCCGGACGGCGCAAGAGCCCTCTTGCGCCGTCCTTTCGTGGAAGGGGTGCAGGGGCGGCGACCACCGTCAGCCGAGGGCCTTGAGGTAGCGGCGCATCTTGCGCTTGGCGCGGTAGCCCGCCCGCAGCATCGAGGGGTGCACCTCCACCCGGAGCCGGGCCCGGCGCCGCGCCGCCGCGTGCTCCGGCCCGTCCAGCAGCGAGGCCGCCGGCACCCGCGGCCCGCCCGCCACCAGCCCGGCCAGCAGCCGAGCCCAGTCGTTGCGCTCCGGCGGCTGGAAGTAGTTGGCCGCGCACCACTCGGCCGAGGCAGGCCGGAAGTCGCCCTCGGCCAGGTCGTCGAGCGTGCCCAGCAGCCCGCTGCCCTCGAACACCAGGTTGATCATCTCGGCGCTCACGCCGAAGTCGCTCAGCACCAGCGACGGCACGCCCAGCGCGATCGCCTCCAGCGCCGCCGTCGAGCTCACCGTGACGAACCCGGCCGCCCGCGCGAGCTGGTCGTGCATCGAACCCGCCTGGAAGGAGAGCCGCCCCGGCTCCCCCATCTCCCGCCACAGCCGCTGGTAGTGGTGGCGCTCGTTGTGCGTCTGCCGCTCATCCTCCAGCGCGCGCAGCTTGACGACCACGTCCAGCTCGGGGCGGAGCCGGGCCAGCTCGGCCAGCCCGAGCAGGATGCGTTCCCGTTCCTCCCGCTCACGCGGCACCTTGGCCTGAGTGGCGAACACGACCCGGTTCCCGCCCCCTGCGACCGTCTGCGAGCGCAGGAACGGCAGCCTGGCCAGGCCCACCGCCCCTCCCCCGCCGAGCCTGGCGGCGATCTCGGAGAACTCGGCCACCTCCCGCTCGCTGTGGACCACGAACAGGTCGCATCCGCTGCGGAACAGCCACGCCTTCTCCGTCGCGGGCACCGAGATGCCGGGCAGCCCGCTGACGAACACCGGCCGCGGCCGCAACCCGTCGAACACGTCGGCCACCAGCACGTCCACGACCGGCCCTGTGCAGGCCACCAGCACCACGTCCGGCTGCGTGCGCTCGGCCAGCCGCCGCACGGACCGGGCCGACAGCACCGGCGGCGGCTCGGCGCCGCCGCCCACGGCGGCGGCGATCTGCTCGGGCGACGGCGCGATCGGCGTGCGCACCACGACCAGGTCCGCGGTGCCTCCCCCGGGCAGGTCGCCGAGCAGGCAGGCCGCCCACTTCAGGTACGAGTCGGAGTCGGCGACCGCCAACACTTTCAACCGGACACTCCCGTCAGATGCGAGCGAAGGGCGGGGGCCGCCCTGCTGGTCCACCAGTCGTCGGGGACCGCCACCGGCTCGACGGCGACACCGCGCGGGCTGAGCAGCACCCGCAGCGAGGCGATCGCGGTCGAGGGGAGGCTGAGCACGCGCTGGCCGGCGTCCAGGCCCCGCAGCGTCAGCTCGGCGGGCGCGCCGCCGTCGTGGACCGTGATCCCCGGGCGTTCCCGGATCAGCGCGACGTCGACGGGGTCCTCGCGGCGGTGCGGATAGTACGCCAGCGGCTCGCGCGCGGCCAGGTCCGTCAGCCAGCGCAGGTAGTGGTCGCGATGCACCAGGCCGTTCCTGACCAGCGAGGTGCCGAGGACGACCGTGCGCTCCGCGGGCACCTCGGCGCTGGGCGGCTGGGCCCGCAGCCAGGCGAACTGGTGGCGTACCAGGTCGATTCCGGCCCGCCGTACCGCGTCCTCCAGGGGTTTGTCGACGGGCAGGGCGGTGAAGACCGACACGTCGCTCAGGCGCAGCCGCAGCGCGGCCGCCAGGCCGAGCGCGGCGCGCAGCCTGGTCGGCTGGGTCCTGGCCCGCAGCAGCGGCCGGTACGGCCCCGCGGCCAGCAGCTCGAGCAGCCGGAGGGTGGCCAGGCCATCGTCCACGATCACGATGCGGCCGGGACGCGAGGTCAGCCAGCGCAGCTGCACCCTGCCGGAGAAGGCGTCGCCGACGGCCTGCACGCGCCTGGGCATGCGTTCGCGCGGCTCGGCCAGCTCCAGGCCGTCGGGCAGCCCGAGAGACCTCAGCTCCCGGCGCGTGGCCTTCAGCGGCCGAAGGCCCGAGCGCGGCACGACGACCGTCCGGGGGCCCAGCAGCCCTGCGTAGTGGGCCTCGACGGCGCACAGCATCTGGAGCGGGGACTCCACCCAGGCCGACGCCTGTTCGACCACTCCTGCTCCTCCCAGCCGGGTGATGGCCCGTTCACGACCGCTTCAAGCTAGCCCCGCCGCCTTAAGCCCCCAGAAACGCGACGTGAACAATGGGCAGTATGAACTCGCTCTTGCTCAACACCGACGGCGTGCACATCCCGCAGCTCGGCTACGGGGTCTGGCAGGTCCCCGCCGAAGAGGCCGCGCAGGCCGTCACGACCGCGCTGAAGGCCGGCTACCGGCACGTCGACACCGCCTCCGCGTACGGCAACGAGGAGGGCGTCGGCCAGGCCGTGCGCGAATCGGAGCTGCCGCGCAGGAAGGTCTTCGTCACCACCAAGCTGTGGAACGCCGACCACGGACGCGCCGAGGCGGCCTTCGAGGAGTCCCTGGCCCGGCTCGGCCTCGACTACATCGACCTTTTCCTCATCCACTGGCCGGTGCCGCAGCAGGACAAGTACGTGCAGGCGTG
Organism: Nonomuraea sp. NPDC049400; assembly: GCF_044466425.1. Classification (NCBI taxonomy): domain Bacteria; kingdom Bacillati; phylum Actinomycetota; class Actinomycetes; order Streptosporangiales; family Streptosporangiaceae; genus Nonomuraea; species Nonomuraea sp. NPDC049400. The sequence goes on along the minus strand of NZ_JBITMP010000052.1, from coordinate 53,405 downwards.
GAGGGCGATGGAAAAGATCTACCGTGACGGGCGGGCCAAGGCCATCGGCACCTCCAACTTCACGATCGCCACCCTGACCCGGCTGATGAACGAGACCGACATCGTCCCGTCGATCAACCAGATCGAGCTCCACCCGTACCTGCAGCAGCGCGAGATGCGCGCCTTCCACGAGGCCAACGGCATCCTCACCGAGGCGTGGAGCCCGCTGGGCCAGGGCCAGGGGCTGCTGGACGACCCGGCGCTGGCCGTGCTGTCCGGCAAGTACGGCAAGACGCCCGCGCAGATCGTGCTCCGCTGGCACCTGCAGCTCGGCAACGTCGTCATCCCCAAGTCCGTGACCCCGTCGCGGATCGCCGAGAACATCGCCGTTTTCGACTTCATCCTCGATCCCGAGGACATGGCCGCCATCGGCGCGCTGAACAGGGGCCGGCGCTTCGGCCCCGATCCCGACACGTTCAACATGACGTGATTCGTCTACGATCTCCCACGTGCGGGATTTTGCGTGGGGCATCGCGGCGACAGGCGGTATAGCGCGGACCGTGGGAGCGGCCATCGTGGCCGAGCCCGGGATGCGGGTGGCCGCCGTCGGGTCCAGGGACTTAGGCCGGGCGCAGGCGCTGGCCGCCACGTTGGGCGCGGAGTCGGCGTACGGCTCCTATGAGCAGATGTGCGCCGATCCGGCCGTGGACGCCGTCTACGTCGCGACGCCGCACGCCCAGCATCTGCAGGTGGCCGAGGCCGCCATCGCCGCGGGCAAGGCCGTGCTGTGCGAGAAGCCGCTGGCCGCCACCGTGGACGACGCGGAGAAGATGGTACGGCTGGCACGTGAGGCAGGCGTGTTCCTCATGGAGGCCATGTGGATGCGCTTCAACCCCCTCATCCAGAAGATCGCGGCCGACGAGCGCTTCGGCGACATCCGCTCCGTGCAAGCCACTTTCGGCTTTGCCAAACCTTACGATCCGGTCCACCGGCTGTGGGCGCCGGAGCTCGGCGGCGGGGCCCTGCTCGACCTCGGGATCTATCCGTTCGGCCTGGCTCAGCTGCTCCTCGGCATGCCCTCTGACCTGCGGATCACCGGCTCCCTCGCGCCCAACGGCGTGGACGCGGAGGCGGGCGGGATCTTGCTCTACCCCGGCGGCAGGCGGGCTCTCGTAGAAACCTCGTTGCTCGGGAATTACCCGAACCATGCCTGTGTTGTAGGTACTCAGATGCGGGCGGACATCCAGGCACCGTTCTGGGCGCCGCAGCGGATTCTGCTCTCCGGGCCCTCCATGGAGCCGGAGGAGCATGTGCTCGATCCGGCGGACAACGGTTACGCCGGGGAGCTCCGCGAAGTCCGCGCCGCAACGGCCGAAGGCAGGACCGAAAGCTCGGTCATGCCGCTTGATGAGTCCCTCGCCATGATGGGGCTCCTGGCCGCGGCCCGGGGGCAACTCGCCTAGCTGGGTCGTTACAGATTTGTAGCCTCTTGCCTTATGCATTACATTTGAGGCATTCTTGAGACATTCGTCCGGTTTGTCCGGCAATGTCCGACCATCGCGACACACATCACAGGACCGTCCTGTGACCGCTGAATCCGCCTCCGGGCGGAACCGGGGACCCACGTCCTAATGGGGTGAATCGGCACTTCGGTGCCGTAGGGCAGCTTCCACGCCCGAATCCGTCAGCTAACCCGGTAAGCGGCATGGAAGCAAGGAGTAACCGCCTCGATGGCCAAGTTCCGCTTTACCGCTGCCACGAAGACCAACATCGCCCGCGCCGTGCTCGGCGCGTCCGTCCTGGCCTCCGGGCTCGGCGCCCACATGGGCACGGCCGCCGCCACAGAGCAGCAGCCGGCCACCGCGGCCACGCAAGACGACCACGCCAAGTCCAGGGAGACCAAGGTCAACGTCACCGCCTCCCAGGTCCTGGACCTCGCCAAGGCCCAGGTCGGCATCTCCGAGAACGCCTACGGCGGCGGCACCAAGTTCCAGAAGTGGTACGCCAACTCGCCGCGCGCCGCGGAGACCATCGCCCGTGACGGCGGCAAGCGCGCCGACTACATCAACGCCCCGTGGTGTGCGATGTTCATCTCCTGGGTCGGCGAGCAGACCGGCGCCCGCCCGCAGATCGGCTGGGACGCCTGGACCGTCGCCCACGCCAAGTGGTTCCAGGCCAACCACCGCTTCGGCACCGAGGCCAAGCCCGGCGCCGTCGTGTTCTTCTCCTTCAAGGGCAGCAAGAGTCTCGACGACATCGAGCACGTCGGGTTCGTCGAGAAGGACAACGGCGACGGCACCATCTCGACCGTCGAGGGCAACACCGGCAACGGCAAGGTCGAGGAGCGCGTCCGTCCGAAGTCCCAGGTCGTCGGCTACGGCTACCCGGAGTACGCCGGCTGACCCCGTTTCACCACACGAGCGCGCGTCCCCTCCGGGGGCGCGCGCTCTTCGCATCCCGCCATCCTCCGGGGGAAGGGGGTTGGGGCAGCCACGCGCGAACCTCGCCAAGGAGCCGGCCATGAGACCCAGCCCCCGCCCGGGAGCCGAGACCGCGGGGCGCCCGTGAGTGGCGGGCTCCGGTGGGTCGCCGACGGGCTGTTCCCCCGCGGCGGGAACCCGCACGGCGTCCTGCCCGCCCTGCTGATCCTCCTGGCCCTCGTCACCGGCCTCGTGGACGCCATCAGCTTCCTCGGTCTGGGCCGCGTCTTCGTGGGCAACATGACCGGCAACATCGTCTTCCTCGGCTTCGCCCTGGCCGGAGACCAGGAGCTGTCGACATGGGCCTCCCTCCTGGCCCTCGCGGCGTTCGGGGCGGGCGCCTGGACCGCCGGGCGTGTGACCAGACGGACGAGCGAAGCCCGGCGCGCGTTCGCCGCCGCCACCGCCGCACATGCCCTGCTGGTCGCCGCCGCCCTCACCGTGGCCCTGGTGGCAGGACACGATCACACCGGTGCAAGGGCGGCGCTCATCGGGCTGCTCGCGTACGGCATGGGCCTGCAGAACGCGTCCGTACGCGCGCTGGCGGTCCCCGACCTGGTCACCAACGTCCTCACCACCACCCTCACGGGCCTGGCCGCCGACACCCCGGGCCGGGCGGCCCTGCGCAGGTCCGCGTCGGTCGTGGCGATGTTCCTCGGCGCCCTCACCGGCGCCGCACTCCACCTGCACGTCGGCCCCGCACTGCCGCTGGCCGCCGCCCTGACCCTCCTGGCGGTCGTCGCCGTCGTGGCCCGCAGGCGCGCCCGCCGCACGAGCTGAGCCGGCGGGATTTACGAGAGGAAGAAGTCCGCCAGAGCCCGCGCGACCCCTGCCGGGTCGTTCTCCATCGGGATGTGGCCCGCCCCGGGAATGCGCACGAGCGTGCAGTTCGGGATCTCCGCGACGAAGCGCTCGGCGTACCGGACCTCCTGGAACGGGTCATCCGCACCCCACACCAGCAGCTTCGGCGTCTCATCCGCCTTCAGCGCGGGGACGAGGTCCAGCGTGTAGCGGCTGTCGGCCGCGCCCGCCAGAGCCATCCACGACCGGCCCACCCGCAGGTCACGCCACGGATCCAGGTAATCGGCCAGCTCCGCCTCGGAGGCGGGCCGGCCCAGCGCGATCGTGACGGCCTTGCGGCGCGCGGCCAGCAACTCCTCCACGGTCGTGGCCGCCACCATGGCGGGATCCCGGTAACGGGCCACGCTGGACACCGGCCACGAGTCGTACGTGACCGAATTGACCAGAGCCAGCCGCGCCACCTCCGACTCGACCAGCAGGTGCTGCGCGACGGCGCCCCCGATGTCGTGCCCCGCCACCAGCAGCGGCGCCCGCGCACCCACCGCGGCCGCGAACCGCCCCGCCCACGCCGCCAGCGCGGGCACCGCCGCCGTCTCCGCCGTGAGCTCCCCCTCGGAACGCCCCAGCCCCGGCAGATCGACCGCCACCGGCCGCAAACCCGCCGCCGCCAGATCGTCGATCACCGGCTCCCAGACCCGGCTCCAATACGTGCCGTGCAGCAGCAACACCACCGGGCCCCGCTCGCCCGCCGTCAGATAACTGGCCATCCGGCCGTCGACCTCGACCGTCATTCGCTTGGACATGCCATAACCATGATGTTCTGCCACCCTCACGGTCAAATACCAACTAAGGTATGCCGGTATGACATTGGCGCAGCTCCGGGTGCTCGTCGCGGTCGCCGAGCACGGCGGCTTCACCGCCGCCGCCGATTACACCGGCATGTCCCAGCCCGCCGTCAGCCGCGCCATCGCCACCCTGGAGCGCGAGCTCGGCGCCGCCCTGTTCGTACGCCACCGCGACGGCATCGCCCTCACCGAGGCCGGCCAGGCAGCGCTCGCCCGGGCCCGCGAGACCCTGCGCCACTTCGACCTCATCCGCGCCGACGTGGCCGCCGCCGCCGGCCAGATCACCGGCGAGCTGCGCCTGGCCAGCCTCCCCAGCGCCACCGGCACGCTCATCGCCAGGCTCCTGCGCGCCTTCACCGACCGCTACCCCCAGGTACGGGTCCGCCTGTTCGAGGGGGTGGACGACGACATCCGCGAATGGCTGCACCGCGGCGCCGCCGAGGTGGGCGTGGTCACCCTCCCCGCCCCCGGCCTGCACACCGTCCACCTCAGCACCCACGACATGGTCGCCGTGCTGCCCGCCGGCCACCCCCTGACCACCCGCCCGGCCATCACCCTCGCCGACCTGGCCGGTCGGCCGTTCATCCTCACCACCGCGGGCTGCCGCCCGCTGATCATGGGAGCGGCGCTGGCCGCCCAGGTCCGGCTCGACATCGCCTTCGAGGCCAGCGGCCCCGCCGCCATCCTGGAGATGGTGGCCGCGGGGCTGGGCGTCAGCATCGTCCCCACCCTGGGCCTGCCCGCCGACCTGGGCGCCGTCGTCACGCGACCGCTCGAACCGGCGATGACCCGCTCCCTGGCCCTGGCCGTCCCGTCGGCGGCCGACTGCGCCCCGGCGGCCCGGGCCTTTCTCGACCAGCTGGCCGCCTTTACGTTGTAGATTCCGTACGGAGTGGCACCTCCCGCACGAACCACGCGGCGGCGAACGCGATCACGGCCAGGACCGCGGCCCCCGCCAGCACACCCCGCAGCCCGCCGCTGACCGCCTCGCGCACGGCGTCCCGTACGGCTCCCGGCATCGTGGACACCAGCTCGGGCGTGAGCCCGCCGCCCCCGGCCAGCCGCTCGGCGGTCCCGGCTCCGAGCCGACCGGCCAGCCCGGCCTCCATGCGGCTCCCGTAGATCGCGCCCAGCAGAGCGATCCCCAGCGATCCGCCGATGGTCCGCAGCAGCGTGACGGTCCCGCCGGCCGCGCCCATGTCGCGCGGCTCGGCGCTGTTCAAGGTGAGCAGCAGGGTGCTCTGCGTGAGCAGTCCCATCCCCACCCCCGAGACCAGCGTGAGCGCGGAGGCCAGCGCCGTCCCCGTGCTCGCCCCCAGCCAGGTGAGCACGACAACGCCCGCCACGAGCACGCCGCCGCCGAGGATCGGATATCTGCGGTACCGGCCGTCGCGGCTGATGAGGCGGCCGGTGACGAGCTGCGCCCCGAGCATGCCGAACATCAGCGGCAGCAGCAGCATCCCGCCGGCCGTGGGCGAGGCGCCCTGGACGTACTGCATGTACTGCGGCAGGTAGGACATCACGGCCATCATCACCGCGCCGACCAGGAAGCTGACGACCTGCGCGAGCGCGAAGTTGCGGTCACGGAACAGCCTGGGTGGGATGACCGGCTCCTCGGCCCGCCGCTCGACGCGCACGAACGCCACCAGGGTCACGGCGGAGACCACGCCCAGGCCCAGGATCTGCGGCGACCACCAGTCGTACGCGGTGCCGCCCCAGCTCGCCAGCAGGGTCAGGGCCACGATGCCGGTGGTCAGCAGCATCGCGCCGAGGTAGTCGATCCTGGCCCTGACCCGCTCGCTCCTGAGCCGGATCCCGAAGCCCACGACCAGCAGGGCGACGGCGCCGACCGGCACGTTCACGTAGAACGTCCACCGCCAGCTCAGCTGGTCGGTGAGCAGGCCGCCGAGCAGCGGCCCGCCGATGAACGCGACCGGCATCATGACCCCGACCATCGACTGCACTTTGCCGCTTTCGCGGGGCGGCACCAGCACGCCGATGATCGACAGGGCGCCGACCATCAGCCCGCCCGCGCCCAGCCCCTGGAGGGCACGGAAGGCGATGAGCTGATCGATGTCCCGCGCCAGGCCGGCGAGCATGGATCCGGCCAGGAAGATCACGATCGAGCCCATGAACATGCCCTTGCGCCCGTACAGGTCGCCCAGCTTGCCCCAGATGGGGGTGGTGGCGGCCGTGGCCAGCAGGTACGCGGTCACCACCCACGACAGCCGGTCGACCCCACCCAGCTCGCCGGTGATCGTGGGCAGCGCGGTGCCCACGATGAGGCCGTCCAGCATGGCCAGGAACATGCCGAGCATCAGCCCGAACACGGGGAACCTCACGTGCGTCACACCCCGTACGGGCGCGCGGCCCTGGCCTCGCGCAGCGTGTGCCCCCACCAGGCGAGCTGGTCGAGCATCGCCTTGGCGGCCGCGTCGGCGCCGGGACTGGCGGCGGCGCCGTCGTGGCCGATCTGGGCCCACGGCGCCTGCAGACCGACGGCATCTCGCACGGTGACGGCGTGCAGCTCGGCCATCACCAGACGGAGCTGCTCGACGGCCCGCAGCCCGGCCGAGAAGCCGCCGTACGCCACGAACCCGACCGGCTTGGCGTTCCACTCCCGGTTGTGCCAGTCGATGGCGTTCTTCAGCGGGGCGGGGAAGCTGCGGTTGTATTCAGGCGTCACGATCACGAACGCGTCGGCCGCCGCCAGCCTCGGCGACACGGCCGCCAGCAGCTCCACGTGCTCCTCCGACGCCGGTGGTTCCCCCAGGACGGGGAACACGGTGGGCAGCGGCGTCTCGACCAGGTCGATGAGATCGGCGGTCATGTCGTCGCGCCGGTCGAGGTGGGTACGGAACCAGTTCGCCACGACGAGGCCGAAGCGACCGTCCCTGGTGCTGCCGAGCAGCACGGCCACGCGCAGAGGGCTGTCCATGACAGGGGCCTTCCTTCCAAGGATGTGTACAACGTATCTACGCCGATACAACGTACACATCGCCGTGTACGTTGTCTACTCCTGATACGCTGTACACCAATCGTGGAGAGGAGGGCGGTCCATGGCTGCCGCTCGCAAGGACGGCGCGGGCAAGGACGAGACCCCGCTGTGGGCCCGGCTCGAACGCCCCGCGCCCGCTCCCCGCCAGACCCTGTCGCCGCACCGCATCGCCACCGCCGCGGTCGGGGTCGCGGACGCGGAAGGGCTCGACGCCATCACCATGCGGCGGCTGGCCACCGAGCTGGGCGTCGCCCCGATGGCCGCCTACCGGTACGTGTCGGGCAAGGACGAGCTGGTGGAGCTGATGGTCGACCACGTCTATGGCGAGCTGAAGCTGCCCGGCGACACGTCGGGCTGGCGCGAGACGCTCAGAGAGATCGCCGTCAAGACGCGCGAGCTGATGCTGAGGCACCTGTGGCTCGCCCAGCTCCCGCCGAGTGCCATGCTCGCGCTCACACCCAACCGGGTGGCAGTGTCGGAACGCTCGCTGCGCGCGGTCGAGGGCCTGGACCTCGACCCCGACACCGCGATGGCCGTCGTCAACACCGTCAACTCCTACACGCACGGCGTCATCGGCGCGGAGATCGCGATGCGCCTGCTCATGGCCGGCCAGGGCTGGTCCAGCGAGCAGCAGGTCTTCACCAGCCTGGCCCCGCAGCTCTCGTACCTGCTCGACACCGGCCGCTACCCTGCCTTCGAGCAGTACATCTACAAGGGCAGGCGTAAGGACGATCCGGGCTGGCAGTTCGAGACCGGCCTCGAGTACGTTCTGGACGGCATCGCGGCCCGGCTGTTCGGCGAATAAATTCTCCGGTACGTGTCGATCCCGCCCGTCGCCGTTCGACGCGTTCAATGAGACCCGATACGAGCGACGAGGAGCGACACCGATGAAGTTCATGATCGTGGGCAAGGCGAACGCGGACACCGAGGCCGGGGTGCTGCCCAGCCAGGAGCTCGTGGACAACATGCACGCCTACAACGAGTCGCTGGCCAAGGCGGGGGTGCTGCTGGCGGGCGAGGGGCTCTACCCCAGCTCGCAGGGCGCGCAGATCGCCTACAGCGGCGGCAAGGCCACGGTGATCGACGGGCCGTTCGCCGAGGCCAAGGAGCTCATCGCCGGCTTCTGGCTGATCCAGGTGAAGTCGCGGGAGGAGGCGATCGAGTGGGCCCTGCGGGTGCCGGTGCCTCCGGGGCATGAAGGGATCGGGCTGGACGTGTGGCGCGTGTTCGACGCCTCGGACGTACCGGACGACTCGTTGCCGGCGGAGGAGCGGGAACGCGAGCTGGCGCTACGCGAGCGCCTCGGCGTCGACCAGCCCGACGCCTGACCCGACCCGCGCTGCCCTGCACCGTCTCCAGCGGCCACCCGAGGCCATGTGCCACCGGACGGACAGCACGTCGGATGGCGTCCCTGTGCGGGGAAGAAGGGCAACTGCCCTCTGTCGGAAGAGAAGGGCGACACACCGGCCGACAGCGGCGGCGGGCCGGGAGCGGCGGGCCGGCGGCGGCAGTGGGGACGGTGTTGCCAGCGGTGGCCTCGTACTGCTCTCATGGGCCGGTGATGGCTTCGGACACCAACCCGCACCCGCAGGCCGCTAACCGGGCGATCGAGGCGGTGTGGCGGATCGAGGCGGCCCGGCTCATCGCCGGGCTCGCCCGGTTCGTGCGCGACGTCGGCCTGGCCGAGGAGCTGGCGCAGGACGCGCTGGTCGCCGCGCTGGAGCAGTGGCCGGAGACCGGCGTGCCCCGCAACCCGGGCGCCTGGCTGATGACCGTGGCGAAGCGCCGCGCCATCGACCTGATCCGCAGGAACGAACGCCTCGAGCGAAACCTGATCGAGCTCGGCCACCGCCTCGACACGGAGGAGGACCTCCCCGAGGTCGACGAGATCGAGGACGATCTCCTGCGCCTGGTGTTCACGGCCTGCCATCCCACGCTCTCCATGGAGGCGCGGGTGGCCCTGACCCTGCGCGTGCTCGGCGGCCTGACCACCGACGAGATAGCGCGGGCGTTCCTGGTCTCCGAGCCGACGGTGGCGCAGCGGATCGTCCGGGCCAAGCGGACCCTGGCCGACAAGAAGATCCCCTTCGAGGTGCCCCAGGCCTCCGAGCTGTCGGCCCGCCTGGCGTCCGTGCTCGAAGTCATCTACCTGATCTTCAACGAAGGCTATTCGGCGACCGCCGGGGACGACTGGATGCGCCCCGCCCTGTGCGAGGACGCCCTCAGGCTGGGCCGCGTCCTGGCCGGCCTGATGCCCAAGGAGCCCGAGGTCCACGGCCTGGTCGCGCTCATGGAGATCCAGGCATCCAGATCCGCCGCCCGCGTGGGCCCGTCAGGCGAGCCGATCCTCCTCCTGGAGCAGAACAGAGCACGCTGGGACCAACTGCTCATCCGGCGCGGCCTGGCCGCCCTCGACAAGGCCGAGCAGTTGGGGGCCGAGCCCGGCCCGTACACCCTCCAGGCCGCCATCGCCGCCTGCCACGCCAGGGCCCTCGCCCCGGAGGACACCGACTGGGAACGCATCGCGAGCCTGTACGAGGCACTGGCCAAGCTGTCCCGCTCCCCCATCGTGGAGCTCAACCGGGCCGTCGCCCTCGCCATGGCCTACGGCCCCGCGGTAGGGCTCCAGCTCCTGGACCAGATCGTGGACGAGCCCGCGCTCAAGGGCTACCACCTGCTGCCGAGCGTACGAGGAGACCTGCTCTTCAAACTGGGCCGGCGGGAGGAGGCGCGCGCCGAGTTCGAACGGGCGGCCACGATGACCCGCAACGCCCGCGAACGCGAACTCCTCGAGGAACGCGCCGCCGCCTGCTGAAACCGGTCCGGGCCGCCGCATCGAGCGCGCACGCCGGCGCCATGCGCGACGATCACTCACCAGCCGGTCGGCGCGGCTTCGAGCTGCTTCTTGACCGCCGCCACCCGGTCCGGCAGCGTGCCCGGAGCGATCGGCACGCACTCGTAGCCGAGTGAGGCGTAGGCGTCCTGGTGGACCCGCTCGAAGCGCAGCGACTCCTCGAAGGTGATCCGCCGAGCGTCGGTCGGCGTGACGAACCCGAGGTTCTGGACGAAGAACACCTTCTTCTCGTAAACCTGCCGGGCTCGGATGCGTTCCAATTCGCGGGACAGGGCCGGAGAGACGTCATGGCCGAGATACGTGGCCAGGGCGTAGGTGCAGACAGGTGATCGATCGTAGATCTGCACAGCGCCGGGAAGCGCCGCGGCCTGTTCCTGCCGCGTACGCTGCAAGGCGACGATCGCCTCCACGAAGGACGGCTTCGTCCATGGCTCGGGCTCGCCCTGGGCCTGTTGCAGGGCGATGACATCGGTCGCCGCCTCCTCGACGACGGTGTAGCCGTCGCGCTCCAGCCAGCGAAGGATCGCCGTCTTCCCGGCTCCAGGGGCGCCGGTCAGGATGTAGCGCTTCATCAATCATTCCTGTCTGTCTCGGATCTGGACACCACCGAGCCCGGCTTGGTCAGATGACCTGGTCAGCGGTGGTCTCGAGGCGCTAAGGGGAGTACGCGACAAGCGGCGTGCCGGCGCCGACACCAGCTCAGCGAGCTACGCAAGTCGGTCGGGGCCGCTCGAGCAGAACCGGCCGAGGCGCTCGGCGTGCACCAAGCACATCATGGCCGCCTGGCGCTCCAGCCCGCCACTGCCATGCCCGAGCGCCGTCAGAACGGCCCCAATACTTTGCCCTTGCGCTAAGTGTTTCGGCGAACAATACTTAGCCGCATGGCACAGTATTCGGCGGAGCTCGACGGTGTGTTCGTCGCCCTCGCCGACCCGACTCGGCGCGGCGTCATCCGGCGCCTCGGCCGCGGCCCGACGAGCGTGGGCGATCTCGCCCGCGAGTTCCCGATGACCCTTCCCTCCTTCATGAAACACGTGCGGATGCTCGAGGCGAACGGCCTGATCCGCACGACCAAGCTCGGCCGGGTGCGCACCTGCGTGCTCAACCGCGACCGTCTCGCTCTCGTCGACGGCTGGCTCGCCGAGCAGCGCCGGATCTGGGAAGAGCGCACCGACCGGCTCGAACGCCTCGTCACCGATCCGAAGGAGCAGCAACCATGAACCCCGATCTCGACCTGGCCCTGGAGCGGGTCATCCACGCCCCCCGCGCCGTTGTGTGGAGCGCATGGACCGTTCCGTCCCGCTTCGAGAAGTGGTGGGTCCCAGCTCCGACCGTGTGCCGGGTCGACCGCCTGGACGTCCGGCCCGGCGGCGCACTCGTGACACGGCTGAGTGAGGACGGGGTGGAGTTCGTCCCGCACGTCGATGCGACTTTCCTCGTCGTCGACGAACTCGAGCGGATCGTGTTCACGAACGCGATTGACAGCGCCTGGCGCCCCGTCAATCCCCTGCCGGCGCCCATGACGGCCGAGATCACGCTGAGCGATCATCCGGGCGGCACGAAATACCGGGTCATCGTCCGGCACGGCGATCCGGCCGCCCGCGCCCGCCACGAGGAGGCCGGCTTCTCCGCAGGCTGGGGCGCGGTCACCAAGCAGCTCGCCGCGGTCGCGGAGAGCCAGGCCGCACAGTGAAAATCGCGCTCACAGAGTTCGTCACCCTCGACGGGGTCAGCCAAGGTCCCGGCTCGCCGACCGAGGACACGAGCGACGGCTTCACCGGGGGCGGTTGGCTCGTGCCCTACCTGGACGAGCTGTTCGTCCGGCGCACCTCGGACTGGCTGGATCTCGCCGACGGCCTGCTGTTCGGGCGGCGAACCTACGAGGCGTTCGCCCGGGACTGGCCGCAGATCACCGACCCGGACGACCCGTTCACCGAGCGGATGAACGCACTACCGAAGTACGTGGTGACCAGCACCCTCACGGAGGGGAGCTGGCACCCGACGACCGTGCTCCGCGGCGACCCGATCCAGACGGTCGGAGAGCTCAAGGCGCAGCCAGGACGGGAACTCCAGATCCACGGGAGCGCGCGACTCGGCAACGCCTTGTTGGCGGCGGGCCTCGTCGACACGCTCCGGCTCGTCGTCGCCCCAACCGTGATCGGTTCCGGGCGGCGGCTGCTCGACCACCCGAGCCGGCCCGTCGGCCTCCGACTCGTCCGCCACGAGGTGACGGCGAACGACCTGCTGCTGCTCCAGTACGAGACTGTCGGCACCGCCCCGGTGGGGGAATACGAGGGCGTCACGGCCTTTGTCTAGCGGAGTGACCACGACTGTTGGCCGGGTCAGCGGGTCATGCTGCCGAGGTGGCTGGCCTTTCCCCCAGCGACGCTGGTTTTCGCTGCAGATGCGGGCGCGTTCGCGACCTTGTTCTCAGCGGCACAGGCGCGAATCGCGAGGGTCTTGTTGGCCGGCAGGTTGTCAAGGACAACGTGCCCAGCCAGAGCCGTGATGAGGTCGGATCGCCAGCGGCACAAACTGGCCGAAAGACAAAGCGCCGCCGCCGGAAGCGGGTAGTGACCTCCTCGATGCAGTCTCTGTGGCCTAAACGTCCCCGGCCACGGGAAATCGTAGGCATCGCCACGGTAGGCAGCCCGATGTCCGCCACACTGGTCATCAAGTTCACGATCATGGGCGGCGTGACCTACGCCACCGCACGGACAGGAGCCCAAGGGGCCGCTGCCCGCGCGATCCTCACGTCGCTGAAGGGATTCCTCGAGTTGGCCGCGTTCGCCGTCGCGCAGGCCGTGACACCGAAGATCGCCAAAGCCGCCTCCCCTGGTGAGCCCGCCGATCAACCGAGCGGCCGCGACGATCCGGCTACCGGAGTGCTTACCGCGCGCTCGTGCTGCTCCTGCTCGGCGAGGTGGCTCGGGGTATACACCTCGGATGCCGCGGTCCTCCCCCTGACCTTCGCCCGGCTGCTGCTACTGAGCGCCTACGCCCTCGCCAACTCCGGGATCGTGATGTCATGGAGCCTGATGAGGCTTAAGGGGGAACCTGCAACGCTGGGCTCGGCCATCGCCGGAACCGGCATGCCCGCCTAGACGATGACGCCTCCCGCGGCGGTCTGGAGGCTGGCGGACCCGTGGATGGCGTTGACCGCAAGCGGCGTGCTCGCCCTCGGATTGCAGACCGCAAGCTTCAGGTAGCACAGCGCACGCGTGGACTCGACTCTCGAGCCCTCTCGGAGATGACGCCGATTCAGGAAGCGTCCGTCTGCAAGCCCAGCCCTACTACTCATGAACACCGTACAGGGATATGATAATTTGGTTATATTCGCTACGTGAGCTGGGAGATCAGTCTGCATCCTGCAGTGGAAGCGTGGTATCTGGAAATCTGCGCCACCGATCCGGTGACCGCGGATCTCATCCGCGACGCCATCGACCAACTTGCCGAGGAGGGGCCGGCCGCACGGCGACCGCTGGTGGATCGCCTTAAAGGCAGCCGCTATCACAATATGAAAGAGTTGCGGCCACCTTCGTCCGGAACTACCGAGATTCGTATGATCTTCGCGTTCGATCCGGCCAGGGAAGCGATCTTCCTGGTTGCAGGCGACAAATCGGGGCACTGGAGCGACTGGTATGCCAAGGCGATCCCTCTGGCCGACGAACGGTTCGCCGAGCATCTGATCGCGTTGAAGGAGCAGGAGGAGCCATGAGCGCCGAATTCGCGAAGTGGAGCGAGGTCAAGGCAAAGGCGCGCAAACTCGACTCCCGAAGTGACGCCGAGCGCGAAGCCGGCCAGGAGGCAGCGCGTGCACGGCGGGAGGCGTACCAGCGCGGTTATCAGCTCAGCGAAATGCGTAAGTCGATGGGGGTCACCCAGGCCGAACTGGCTGAGGCCCTCGGCGTGAGCCAGGCACGGGTGTCAAGGATCGAGAGCGGCGAGGTTTCGGGGATCGAGGCCGTCCGCGCCTACGTCATGGCGCTCGGCGGCACCGTTGAGGTGGTAGCCAAGTTGGGTGACCGGACATGGAAGGTCGCATAGGTGCGCTTCCCAAAAGAGTGCCACGCGCCCATGCCGAGATGACCCCTTCATGGTGACATGGCGCACTTTGCGCCAGAGCCATACGCACTTGCCCGTTGACTCCGTCCCGCATCCAAAGCGGGCCTACCCGCAGCATGGCGGCCGATAGGCGCGTTCCGCCGCCCAAAGTGGCTAACAAACGAGGTCACGCGGATAACGAAGCGTCCGTATGGTGTGCGGCCAGCCGGGGTGCGCAGGAGGCGGGTGGCCGCCTGCCGGGGCTCGGGGCACAGCCCCGAGACCGATGAGTACGCACGAGCGCAGCGAGGACCGCTCGGGGTGGGATCCAGCAGGCCAAGCCGGTAATCGGGCAACGGGCGGGTGCCTGGCGAGCGGAGCGAGCGGGGTTTTCGGGGATCGAAAGGGGCGGAGCCCCTTGGGAGGCGCTGCCCGGAGCGCCCCGCGCGTAGCGCCCCGTTGCGGAGGACCGTGCCTTTCGCCCGGAACCCCCTTGGGGGACTCTGGAGCTCCCCTGGCGTCACCAAGACTGATGGGCACGCTCTCACTGGTCGTGTGACGGGGAGAAAGCGTGGTCGGTGCGGGTGACATGCCCTTGATGCGACACAAAAGATGCCTCTTGTGGTGGGAGCGCTCCCAAGACGCTCTTTGCGCAGTATAACGCTATAAATCCGGTTTCAACGTGACAAACCGCCCCATTGGTAACGGTTGCGTTTCGGTGGATTGACGCGCAGACCACGTAAGTGCACCCTTTGTGGGAGCGCTCCCAAAGATCCCACCGCGGCGGAGCGCGTGCCGCGGTGCACTCCCCCAACATTCACCCGAGAAGGGGTCCACCATGATGATCAGCAAGCGTCGCGGCGGTCTAGCCGCGGCCTCGGCCCTGGCCGCGGCGGCGCTGACCGTCGCGTCCTGTAGCTCAGGCAGCACCGGTACGGGGTCCAGCAGCGCTCCCGCTTCCTCGGCGGCCGAGCCGGTCACGATCCGTGTCCAGACGTTCGGCGGCGGCACGAACTTCGGCTACAAGAACGCGATCGCGAAGTGGAACGCCGAGCACAAGGACATCCAGATCAAGGAGGAGCACCTCACTGACCAGTTCGAGCAGCAGTACTGGCCCCAGATGATCCAGTGGCTGCAGGCCGGCAACGGCGCGGGCGACGTGGTCGGCATCGACGAGGGCGGCATGGGCCTGGCCAAGGCGCACCCCGAGTGGTGGGCCGATCTGAAGGAGCACGGCCTGGAGTCCCGCAAGGCGGACTTCCCCGCCTGGAAGTGGGAGAACGGCGTCACGGCCGACGGCAAGCTGTTCGGCCTCGGCACCGACATCGGCGGCATGAGCATCTGCTACCGCACGGACCTGTTCAAGAAGGCCGGATTGCCCACCGACCGTGAGAAGGTCAGTGCGCTCTGGCCGACCTGGGACGAGTTCATGAACGTCGGCAAGACGTTCCAGTCGAAGGTCAAGGACACGAAGTTCGCCGACGGCACGAACACGCTCTACCAGGTCGTCCTCTACCAGGAGGCGGCCAAGAACGGCAACGTCACGTACTTCGACAAGGACAACAACCTCATCGTCGACAAGAACCCGGCGGTGAAGGCGGGCTTCGACTTCGCCACGAAGATGAGCCAGCAGGGGCTGACCGCCAAGCTGCGCAACTTCACCGACGAGTGGGCGGCGGGCACCCAGAAGGGCGCGTTCGCCACGGTCGGCTGCCCGTCCTGGATGCTCGGCGTGGTCAGCGGCAACGCCGGCGACGGCGGCAAGGGCAAGTGGGACGTGGCCTCGGTGCCGGGCGGCGGCGGCAACTGGGGCGGCTCCTGGCTGGCCGTGCCCAAGCAGTCGAAGCACCCGAAGGAAGCCGCGATGGTCGCCGACTACCTGACCAACGCGGAGACCGAGGCCAGCATCTTCAAGGACTTCGGCAACATGCCGAGCAACACGAAGGCCCAGCAGGACGCGGCCGTGCAGGGCGCGAAGAACGAGTTCTTCAACAACGCCCCCATCGGTGACATCTTCGCCAAGTCCGCTTCGAGCCTGCAGCCGGTCTTCCTCGGCGTGAAGCACGCCCAGGTCAAGAACGCCATCGAGTCCGTCATCCAGGGCATGGACGACGGCTCCGTCCCGTACGACAAGGCCTGGCAGCAGCTGGTCGACGACGCGGTCAAGGCCGCGGGTTAGTTTCTCCGCCCGGCCCGCCAGGAGCGGGCCGGGCTTGTCGCCGCCGAAAGGTCTGCTATGAGCCTCGACACCCTTCCGCGGGCGGTGCGGAACAACCATCGCCGCGACCGCCCGCCCGGCAGCCGCTGGCGTTCCCGACTGGACGTCAAGGCGATGCCGTACGCCCTGGTGTCTCCGTATTTCCTGCTGTTCGCCGCCTTCGGGCTGTTCCCGTTGGCCTTCACCCTCTACTACTCGCTCTACGACTACGACCTGGCCGGCACCGTGGAATGGACCGGGCTGGGCAACTACACCGCGCTGCTGGGCGATGAGGACTTCTGGAACGCCGTGGTCAACACGGTCGGCATGTTCGTCATCGCCACCGTCCCCCAGATGCTGTTCGCCCTGCTGCTGGCCAACGCGCTGAACAAGCGGTTCAGGTTCCGCCTGCCGATCCGCATGAGCGTGCTGCTGCCGCTGGTGACGTCGGTGGTCGCGGTCGCCGTGGTGTTCACGCAGCTGTACGCCCGCGACTGGGGCCTGGTGAACTGGGTCCTGAGCTGGTTCGGCGTGGACCAGACGAACTGGCGGGCCGAGCGCATCCCGTCGTGGATCGCCATCGCCACCATGGTCGACTGGCGCTGGACCGGCTACAACGCGATCATCTTCCTGGCCGGCATGCAGACGATCCCCCGCGACCTGTACGAGGCCGCCGCGATCGACGGCGCGTCCCGGCGCAGGCAGTTCTGGCAGATCACGCTGCCGATGCTGCGCCCGACCATGATCTTCGTGGTGCTCAACTCCACGATCGGCGGCCTGACGCTGTTCTCCGAGCCGACCACGTTCTACAACGGCAACGTCGACGGCGGATCGCAGGGCCAGTTCCAGACGGTGGCCATGTTCATCGTCAAGCAGGGCTTCCGCGAGTTCGACTACGGCTACGCCGCCGCGGCCGCCTGGCTGCTGTTCCTGCTCATTCTCATCGGAGCGGCGATCAACTTCCTGGTCGTGCGCCGGATCGGGGGCGCGAAATGAACCACTTCTCCCCGACCCTCGCCACCCGGCTCATGCTGGCCCTGGCCGTCCTGCTGTCGGCGTTCCCGCTGTACTGGATGCTGGTCATCGCCTCCCGTACGAACGCCGACGCGGTCGCGGTGCCGCCGCCGTTCCTGCCGGGCGGGAACCTGGGCGAGAACATCGTCGCGGTGCTCAACAACGAGGACGCCAAGTTCCTGCTGGGCCTGACGAACTCGTTCATCGTGTCGAGCGTCGTCACCGTCTCCGTGGTGATCATCTCGACGCTGGCCGGCTTCGCGTTCGCGAACCTGTCCTTCAAGGGCAGGAACCTGCTGCTGGTGCTCGTGCTGCTGACGATGGCGGTGCCGTTGCAGCAGATGGGCGTGGTGCCCCTCTACCGGCTCATGGTGAGCCTGGAGTGGACCGGCACCCTCAAGGCGGTCATCCTGCCGTACCTGCTCAACGGGTTCGGCGTGTTCCTGATGACGCAGTACACGCGGCAGGCCGTGCCGATGGAGCTGGTCGAGGCGGCCAGGGTGGACGGCGCCGCCACGCTGCGGATCTGGTGGAACGTCGTGCTGCCCGCGGTGCGTCCCGGCATGGCGGTGCTCGGCATCAACACGTTCATGCTCATGTGGAACGACTTCATGTGGCCGCTGATCGTGCTGACCCCGGACAACCCCACCGTGCAGATCGCGATCACCTCGCTGAACGCCAGGTTCTCCACGAACTACACGCTGATCTTCGCGGGGACAGCGCTGTCCATCATCCCCCTCATCGCAGTATTCGTCGCATTCGGCCGTCAAATCGTCGGCGGTCTCATGGAAGGTGCGGTCAAGGCGTGACGACACAAGAGGAACAGACGCTTGCCGGGCTGCGCTTCCCTGCGGGTTTCGCGTGGGGCGCGGCGACCTCGGCGTACCAGATCGAAGGGGCGGTCGCGGAAGACGGGCGCGGCGTCTCCATCTGGGACACGTTCACCAGGACGCCGGGCCGGATTCTCAACGGGCACAACGCGGACGTGGCCATCGACCACTACCACCGCTACCGGGAGGACGTCGGGATCATGGCGGAGCTGGGCCTGTCGGCCTACCGCTTCTCGGTCTCCTGGCCCCGCATCCAGCCGACCGGCTCCGGCCAGGTCAACCAGAAGGGCCTGGACTTCTACAAGCGGCTCCTCGACGAGCTGCACGCGCATGCCATCGATCCCTGGCTGACCCTCTACCACTGGGACCTGCCCCAGGAGCTGGAGGACAAGGGCGGCTGGCCCAACCGTGACACGGCATACCGCTTCGCCGAATACGCAGCGGCCGTGCACGAGGCGCTGAAGGACCACGTACACACCTTCAGCACCGTCAATGAGCCATGGTGCGCCGCGTTCCTCGGCTACGCCTCGGGCGAGCACGCCCCGGGCAGGCGCGAGCCGCAGAACGCGATCAGGGGCGCGCATCATCTCAACCTGGCGCATGGGCTGGCCGTCCAGGCGATGGACGCCAGGCGGGTCGGCGGCTGCGTGAACCTGTACGCGGTCACCCCCGCCACCGACAGCGCGGAGGACCTGGAGGCGGCCCGGCGCATCGACGGGCTGCAGAACAGGTTCTTCCTGGACGCGCTGCTCACCGGGCGCTACCCGGAGGACGTGCTGGCCGACCTGCCCGTCGAGATCGACTTCATCGAGCCGGGCGACATGAAGACCATCGGCGCACCCATCGACGTGCTGCTCGTCAACTACTACAGCCGCTTCACGGTCTCGGGAGCACCAGGCGGCAAGCAGTCGGCGGCGGCGGCCCCCACGGACACGGCCTCGCCGTGGGTGGGCAGCGAGCACGTGTCGTTCGTCACCGCCGGGCTTCCGGTGACCGCGATGGGCTGGGAGATCGACGAGAGCGGCCTGGTGGAGGTCCTCACGAGGGTGGCGCGGGAGTACCCGCCGATCCCCATGGTGGTCTCCGAGAACGGCGCCGCCTTCGACGACGTGCTCGAGGACGGCCGGATCCACGACAGGGAGCGGCAGGAGTACGTGGAGGCGCACCTCGGCGCCTGCAAGGAGGCGATCGAGGCCGGCGTGCCCCTGGAGGGCTATTTCGCCTGGTCACTGATGGACAACTTCGAGTGGGCGTGGGGCTACGGCAAGCGGTTCGGCCTGGTGCGCGTGGACTTCGAGACCCAGGAACGGCTGCTCAAGGACAGCGCGCTCTGGTACTCGGAGATCATCCGGCAGAATAGGCGCCATGAACCGACCGACTCTTGAGGCAGTCGCGGCTCGGGCCGGGGTGGGCCGGGGCACGGTGTCGAGAGTCATCAATGGCTCGCCGAATGTCAGCGCCAAGGCCCGCGAGGCCGTTGAGCTGGCCATCCGCGAGCTGGGCTACGTGCCCAACCGTGCGGCGCGCGCCCTGGTGACGCGCCGCACGGACGCTGTCGCCCTGGTGGTGTCCGAGTCGCAGCTGCGGGTGTTCGACGACCCGTTCTTCGCGGGCACCATCCGCGGCATCGGCTCGGCGCTCTCGGAGACAGGGCTGCAGCTCATCCTGGCGATGGCCCGCACCACCGAGGAGTACGACCGGCTGGAGCACTACCTGACGGGGCAGCACGTCGACGGCGTGCTGCTGCTGTCGCTGCACGGCGCCGACCCGTTGCCGGGCCGGCTGGAGGAGATGGGCGTGCCGACCGTGCTCGGCGGCCGCCCCGTCGGCCTCGACCCCTACAGCTACGTCGACATGGACAACAGGGCAGGGGCCCGGCAGGCGGTCAAACACCTGCTGGGCCTCGGCCGCACCTGTATCGCCACCATCGCCGGTCACCAGGACATGGGCGTGGGCGTCGACCGCCTGGCGGGTTACCGCGACGCGCTGCTGCCCGCGGGGCTGCCGGAGCTGGTGGCGTACGGCGACTTCTCGGAGGAGAGCGGCTCCGCGGCGATGACCGGGCTGCTGGCGGCGCATCCCGATCTCGACGCGGTGTTCGCCGCGTCCGACCCGATGGCGCTGGGTGCGATGCGCGTGCTCAAGGCCGCGGGCCGGTCCATCCCGGAGGACGTGGCCGTGATCGGGTTCGACGACTCCAAGGCCGCGCTGCACGCCGACCCGCCGCTGACCACCGTCCACCAGCCGACCGAGCAGATGGGCCGGCAGATGGCGCAGTTGCTGGTGGCCCGCATCAACGGCGAGGAGCTGCGCCAGCCCGTCGTGATCCTGGACACCCACCTCGTCCGCCGTCAATCCGCATGAGAGGCTCCCGTGGACAGCAGAACGAAGCGCCGTTTATCGGAGGCCGAGCTGGACGCCCTGGTGCGGCGCGCGCTGGGCACGGGGGTGACGGCCGTCACCGAGCTGACCGACGGCTACGCCAACGCCGTCTGGCGGCTGAAGCTGGACGACGGGCGCGAGGTGGTGCTCAAGCTGTCGCCGCCGCCCGACCTCGACCAGCTCAGCTACGAGCGCAACCTGCTGCGCATGGAGGCCGCCGCGTACGAGCTGGCGGCGCAGGCCGGGGTGCCGGTGGCGACGCTGCTGCGCGCCGGGTTCGACGACCCGGTGCTGGGCGGCGACTACCTCCTGCTCAGCGCGCTCGACGGGGTGTCCTGGAACGACGTCAAGCCCGAGGGCGGGGACGCGCTGCGCCGGGAGCTGGGCCGCCACCTGGCCAGGTTCAACGCGGTGACCGGCGAGGTGTTCGGCTACCCGCACGCCGGGATCGTGGGCGCCACCTGGCGGGAGGCGTTCCTGGCGATGACCGGGGCGCTGCTCGGCGACACCGAGCGCTGGCCGACGCCGCTGCCGCGCCCCGCCGGGGAGATCCTGGCCGTGATCGAGGCGGCCTCGCCCGTGCTCGACGAGGTGACGACGCCGCGGCTGGTGCACTTCGACGTGTGGCAGGGCAACGTCTTCCTCGACCTCAGCGGCCCGCCGCGGATCCAGGCCATCATCGACCACGAGCGGGCCTTCTGGGGCGACCCGCTCGCCGAGTTCGTCACGCCGACGATCTTCGGCGAGCTGACGGAGGACGACCCGCTGCTGGCGGGCTACCGCGAGGTGACGCCGCTGGAGCTGACGCCCGCGGCACGCACCCGGCTCGACCTCTACCGCGCCTACCTCTACCTGATCCTGCTGGTGGAGAACGGGCCCCGGCAGTATCCCGAGGACGAGTACGCCCGGCTCCGCGACGCCGCGTTCGGCTCACTGGACCGGGTGCTCGACCGCCTCGTACGCTTCTCCCCCGGCCCCCGCGGATAGCCGGACGCACGGCCCCGTGCCCTTGTTGGGCACGCCCAGGTCCACGGGCTGCTCTCCGGTGCACACCAGAGCGCCCCTGACCGTGGTGCCCGACAGGATCGGCGCCGTGTTGCCGGCCAGCAGCGCGGCGCCGCGCAGGTCGGCGCCCACGACGGTCAGCGCCTTGGCGCCGCGGACGCTGAGCGCGCCGGTGACGGACGCCTTGAGCAGGTGCACGGAAGCGGGCTCGACCGCGGTCAGCGTGCCGGTGATCCGGCCGCCGGTGACCACCAGCGACGCGCCCGGCTTGACCGTCACGGGCCCGGTGACCTCGGCGCGGTCGAGGCAGGTGACGCCGGAGGCGGCGGTGAGCGGGCCGCGGTGCGCGCCGGTGACCGTGCTGGTGCAGGCGGGCGGCGGCGCGATCGTGGTGACGGTGAAGCTCTTCGGCGCGCCGTAGTTGCCGGCGGCGTCGATCGAGCGGTACTCGATGGTGTGCCGGCCGCGCGGCAGCTTGCCGTACACGAGGGAGTCGATGACCGTGCCGTCCTCGCTGAACGTCCACGGCAGCTCCGGCGAGGTGGGCCAGCCGAAGTAGTTGAACCAGCCGTCGCCGTCCACCCTGGACTCCGAGACCACGTAGCCGTCGCGGTCGTCCTTGCCGGTGAGCCGCATGGAGAACGGGCCGTTGTAGACGTAGGTGTCGCCGGACCTGGCGAGCGGCTCGGACAGCTCGTACCGGGTCGTGGGCCGGTCGGCGTCGATCTGCCAGGTGAGGGTCTTGCCGCCGAGGGCCGCGGTGAGGGTGTGGGCGCCCGGCTTCAGGTCCAGCTCGCCCAGGTCGAGGTCGGTGCCGGTGCCGGCGGGCCGGCCGTCCAGGGTCCAGGCGACCTCTGGGACGGTCGCGGCAGGGTGGGTGGTCTCCACGTACGCGACGTCCGCGCGGCCGAGCGGCCGGTCCGTCGGCGTGGCGGAGACGATGGCAGGCTTGACGCCGTCCGGCGGGGTGGTCAGCGACGTGTCCACCGTCCAGGTGCGCGATCTGCTGAGGGCCGCCTTGATCGCCGGATCCCTGACGAACCCGGTCGGGTCCGAGACGGCGACGGTGACCGTGTGGGTTCCCGGGGAGAGGCCGAGGGTACGCAGGTCCAGGGTCTGCTCGTGGGTC
Source organism: Nonomuraea sp. NPDC049400 (assembly GCF_044466425.1). NCBI lineage: Bacteria > Bacillati > Actinomycetota > Actinomycetes > Streptosporangiales > Streptosporangiaceae > Nonomuraea > Nonomuraea sp. NPDC049400. Next base: position 30,847 of record NZ_JBITMP010000052.1, on the reverse strand, counting down.
TGCAGGTCCTTGCCGTCCACGTTCCAGGTGATCGCGAGCGCGTGGCCGACGGGGCGCATCGGCTCGGCCCACAGCACCCGGTCGGCGCCGACGGGCTGCTGGTTGGGCGTGGCGTCCTGGATGAGCGTGGTCTTGGCGGTGATGCGCTGCACCATGATCTCGCGGCTGACCTGGTCGAAGTAGTAGCCGAGGGTCTTCATCATGGAGTGCCGGCTGGGGCGCCAGACGCCGGTCGTGTAGTACAGGCCGCCCTCGTAACGGCCGATGGGGCCGCCCGACTCGCTGGGCTCGCCGAGCCAGCGCCACCACTTCTTCTGCTGGTCCTTCATCTGCTGCTCGGTCAGCAGCGTGTGGTGGGCGCTGGACGGCTCTGGTCCCGCGTAGGCGCCGCCGGGGACGCCGCGCTGGTAGTAGTCGTACTCGTCCTGCAGGCCGCCCAGGGAGTGGCCCAGCTCGTGCGGGCTGATCAGGGCGGACATGCTGTTGCTGCCCGAGGCGGTGGCGTACGAGCCGCCCGCGCCGCCGTACGTGCCGCTGTTGCCGAGCGCGAGGATCTGCCGGTTGCCGGACGAGGTGCCGGTGACCAGGTCGGCGTAGCGGGTGGCGGCGGCGTTGTCCATGGTGATCAGGCGCTGGACGCTGCTCGGGTTGCAGCGGCCCCAGAAGCCCATGCCGAGCGGGGTCGTCTTCCTCGGCGAGTCCAGCCCCGGGTCGCAGCTGATGCCCGACTCGCCCGAGACGATGTCGACGCGGTAGACGTTGAGGTAGTTCCGGTACGTCTTGAACGGCTCGATCGACCACATCACGTTGAGGTGCCGGTCGACGTCGGCCCTGAACTTGGCCTGTTCCGCCTCGGTGTAGCCGTCCCCCATGACGATCAGGTTGAACCTCTTGGACGGGGCGCCCGTGACCTGCACAGGCACCACCGTGGCCGCGCCCGGCTCGGCGATCGCTGAGGGAGTGTGTAACAGTGCGGCGGCCAGCACCAGAGCCACGAATATACGCATGCCCTGCACTATCGCCGATCATGGCCGCACGACCAAGAGTCAGGCCTCGGGAAGATCGGCCAGGAGGATGGGCTTGGTCGTCGGCTTCTCCGACCCGGACGCGGGCTCGACCGTCAGCGCCACCCGGTCGTCCCCTCGCTCCGGCGTGACCAGCAGGGGCGTGGTCACGCCGTGCGCGGCGCGGTCCAGCATCCCGGCGGGGCGCGGGCCGTCGCGGCCCATCAGCCACAGCTCGTAGCCCTTGGATCCGGGCAGTTCCGGCAGGCCGGACGAGGCGAACACCATGCGTCCCCTCGACCGGGAGATCACCACCGTGGCGGTGCCGCCTGAGGTGACGGGCCGGCGTACCGTCTCGGCGTCGGGCGCGGCCAGCACGGCGATCACCTCGTCGTTCCTGGCGGCCAGTTCGCCCAGGTCGCGGCGGGCGTCGACGGCGACCGCGCCGAGCGCGACCGCGGCCGCCGCGGCCACTGCCGCCAGGCCCGCCAGCACCTTCGCCCGCCCACGCCTGAGCGGCACGACCCGGCCGGTGTCGACGGCCGCGGGCTGCCCCGGCTCGGGCGGGATACGGATCGCCGGCGGGCCCTCCGCGCGGCGCCAGACGGTGGGGCTGTCGTCGGGCGGCTGCTCCGGCTGGATGCCGGGGTGCCGCGACTCGTGCGCGGCGGCGAGCAGGCGCCCGCGGAGCGCGGCGGGCGGCGGCTCGGCCACCGTCCCCGCCAGCCTGGCCGCCGTCTCCCGCAGCCGCCGTACCTCGGCCTCGCAAGGCCGGCAGGCCGGCAGGTGCTTGTCGAACAGCACCCACTCGGCGTACGGCAGTGCGTGCACGGCGTAGGCGCCAGAGAGGGTGTGGAGTTCGTCGGTCATTTCCACTCCCTTTGTGAGAGGCGGCTCACGCATGTACTTCGGCTGCTCGGGCATGTCGGATTGCCATGAGGGGTTGCTCTTTTCTCATGACGTGAGACGATCTCATCGGGTGATGAATTATGGACTGCGTAATCGCGGGAGGCGGCCCGGCAGGCGCGATGCTCGCGCTGCTGCTGGCCAGGGCGGGCGTCGAGGTGACGCTGCTGGAGAAGCACGGCGATTTCCTGCGGGACTTCCGGGGCGACACGATCCATCCGTCCACGTTGCAGGTGCTCGACGAGCTCGGGCTGGCCGAGGAGTTCCTGAAGATCCCGCACCGCAAGGCGTACGGGATGACCATGGTGACCGACGCCGGGGACATCAGCCTGGCGAGCCTGCGCGGACTGCCCGGCAAGTACGACTACATCGCGTGGGTCCCGCAATGGGACTTCCTCAAGCTCATCACGTCGGCCGCCGAGCGGTACCCCGGCTTCCGGCTGCTCATGAACGCCGAGGCGCGCGACCTGATCCGCGAGGGCCGGGCCGTACGCGGGCTGCGCTACCGGGACGGGTCCGGCGAGCACGAGATCAGGGCCGACCTGACGGTCGCCGCCGACGGGCGGCACTCGATCCTGCGCGAACGGGCGGCGCTCGTGCCCGAGGAGCTCGGCGCGCCCATGGACGTGGTGTGGTTCCGGCTGCCCAGGCACCCGTCCGACCGGGACGACCCGTTCCTGCGGATCTCCAGCGGCCGGCTCATGGTCGCGATCAACCGGGAGAGCTACTGGCAGCTCGCGTACGTGATCCCCAAGGGCGGCTTCGACGAGCTCGCCGGCGAAGGCATCGACGCACTCCGCGAGCCGGTCGCGTCGCTGGTGCCGTGGCTGGCCGACCGGGTCGGGCAGATCAGCAGCTACGACGACGTCAGCGTGCTCACGGTCGCGATCAACCGGCTGCGGCGCTGGCATCGGCCCGGGTTCGTGTGCATCGGGGACGCCGCGCACGCCATGTCGCCGGTGTTCGGGGTGGGGATCAACCTGGCGGTGCAGGACGCGGTCGCCGCCGCCAACCTGCTGGCGGGCTCGCTCAGGTCCGGCGCGCCGATCCCCGAGTCGACCCTGCACCTGCTGCAGAAGCGGCGGATGTTGCCCACCAGGGTCACGCAGGCGGCCCAGCGGGTGTTCCAGAACCTGGTGATCAAGAGGGCGCTGATGCGCGAGTTCGACCCGTCGCGGCTGCCGCGCGATCTCACGAAGATCCCGCTGGCGAACCGGATGGCACGGCGGTTCGTCGGGCTGGGGATCCGGCCCGAGCACGTGATGGTGCGGGAGGCCTGACCTCGTATGGCCCGGCTTCGGCCGGGAAACACCGTTCTCACCCGCCGGGGTGTGCCAAAACGTGGACAACACGGTCGGCAGGGCGGAGCCAGTGGATTACCCTCGTATCTCGTGAGCAGCAATCTCGTGGATCTCGATTCCTGGCGAGCCCTCCCCGCGGCGCAGCAGCCAGACTGGCCCGACCGCGGCGAGCTCGACAAGGTCGTCGCCGAGCTGGGCAGTCTGCCCCCACTGGTCTTCGCCGGGGAGTGCGACCAGCTCAAGGAGCAGCTGGCCGCGGTCGCCCGCGGTGAGGCCTTCGTCCTGCAGGGCGGCGACTGCGCGGAGACCTTCTCCGGCGCGACCGCCGACAACGTGCGCAACAAGCTCAAGACGCTGCTGCAGATGGCGATCGTGCTGACGTACGCGGGCAAGGTGCCGGTCGTGAAGATCGGCCGGGTCGCGGGACAGTTCGCCAAGCCGCGCTCCAAGGGCACCGAGACCCGCGAGGGGGTCGAGCTGCCGGCCTACCGGGGCGACATGGTCAACGGGTTCGACTTCACCGCCGAGGCGCGCAGGCCCGATCCGTGGCGGCTGCTCAAGGCGTACCACTCCTCGGCCGTGACCCTCAACCTCGCGCGCGCGTTCACCAAGGGCGGCTACGCGGACCTGCGCCAGGTGCACGCCTGGAACCAGGACTTCGTGGCCGAGTCGCCCGCCGGGCGCCGCTACGAGCAGCTGGCCAGGGAGATCGACCAGGCCCTCGCGTTCATGCGGGCCTGCGGCGCCGATCCCGAGGAGTTCCACACCGTGGAGTTCTACTCCTCGCACGAGGCACTCATCCTCGACTACGACAGGGCGCTCACCCGGATCGACTCCCGTACGGGGCGGCCGTACGACGTGTCGGCGCACATGGTCTGGATCGGCGAGCGCACCCGCCAGCTCGACGGGGCGCACGTCGACTTCTTCGCCAAGATCCGCAACCCGATCGGCGTCAAGCTCGGTCCCACCACGACGCCTGAGGAGGCGCTCGCCCTCATCGACAAGCTCAACCCGAGCAACGAGGCGGGGCGGCTCACCTTCATCACCCGGATGGGGGCCGCCAAGATCCGCGAGCACCTGCCTGCCCTGGTCAAGGAGGTCACGGCCACGGGGGCACAGGTGGCCTGGATCTGCGACCCGATGCACGGCAACACGTTCGAGGCGCCCAGCGGGCACAAGACGCGCCGGCTCGACGACGTGCTGGACGAGGTGGCGGGCTTCTTCGAGGTGCACCGGTCGCTGGGGACGCATCCCGGCGGCATCCACATCGAGTTCACCGGCGACGACGTGACGGAGTGCGTCGGCGGCGGGCACGAGATCGTGGAGGGCGACCTCGCGACCCGCTACGAGACAGCCTGCGACCCCCGGCTCAACCGCAGCCAGTCCCTCGACCTCGCCTTCCGCGTCGCCGAGCTCTACCGCGGCTGACCCGGCCCACCCCACGGCAAGACCCGGCTGACTACCGCGGCTGACCGACCCGCCCCGAGCGGACGCACCGCTCGGGGCGAGCACCGCCACACCACCGCACCCCGCCGACCCGGCGTCGTGGAGCCGCGCGACCGCCTGCCTGCCACCCCTGACAGGGCCGCCACAGGGCGGGTCACGCGTCACGGCGGGACGGAATGGAGCGGGCCCGATACAAAGCGCTGAGCAGGGGTGATGTGCGTCTCATTGAGACGCGAAAAAGAATCGAATTCGGCAGAAATTTGGGGTTCCGCGGATATGATCGCCCACAAATAGGGCGAAATTTCGGGAGAAACCGTGGACAGTGCCCCTGAGGGGGTGGACCCCGACGTCCCCAACGTCGCGCGTATGTACGACTATTACCTCGACGGCAAGGACAATTTCGCGGCCGACCGGGCAGCCGCCGAGCAGATCCTGCAGACGTTCCCCCACACCAAGGAGGGCGCCCGCGCGAACAGGGCGTTCCTGCGCCGCGCCGTGCGGCACGTGGTCGAGTCCGGCGTGCGGCAGATCGTGGACCTCGGCGCGGGGCTGCCGACCCAGGGGAACACGCACGAGATCGCCCCTGAGGCGCGCGTCATCTACGTGGACAACGACCCCGTGGTCTGCGTGCACGGCAGAGCCCTGCTGGCCAGGACCGACGACGTGGACGTCCTGCAGGCCGACGTGCGCGAGCCCGACGCGCTGCTGGACAAGCTGGGCGGCCTGGTGGACTTCGACCGGCCGGTGGCGTTCCTGATGCTGGCCATCCTGCACTTCGTCCCGGACGACCTGGCCTACGACCTGGTGGCCAAGGCGCGCGCGGTGAGCGCGCCCGGCAGCCGGCTGGTGATCAGCCACGCCATCGACGACACGCCGGACACCACCCCGCAGGCCATCGAGATCTACCGCAGGGCCACGGCCGCGCTCAGCCTCAGGACCCGCGAGGAGATCCTGCGCTTCTTCGACGGCTACGAACTGGAGGAGCCCGGGCTGACGTACCCGAACGGCTGGCGCCCCGACCACCCGGACGCGCCGGGCAACGGGATCACGTTCGGGTACGTCGGAGTCGGCCGGAAACCGGGAAACGCCTAGTTCTGCTTGAGCTCCTCGGCGAGCTCGGCCCTGATGGCGTCCATGTCGAGCGCCCGCACCTGCCGGATCAGGTCCTCGAGCGCGGGCGCCGGGATGGCGCCGGCCTGGGCGAAGACGACGATGCCGTCACGGATGGCCATGAGCGTCGGAATCGAGGTGATGTCGAAGCCCTGAGCGAGCCCCTGCTCGGCATCCGTGTCGATCTTGCCGAACGTGATGTCGTCATGCTTGTCAGACGCCTGCTCGAAAATCGGCCCGAACTTCTTGCACGGCGGGCACCACTCCGCCCAGAAATCAAGCAGCACGATCCCCTTGTCGGCGATGTCGTTGAAGTTCTTCTCGGTTACTTCGATGGTCGCCACAAGTGGCTCCTCGTTCGTCGCTGAAAATTATCCATGGGTATGAACCCCTACCCGCTCCGGGGCATTCCACTGACTATGCCACGGATCATGCCACCGCGGACTCCGCCACCTGACAGGGATGGTCGGAGAACGTCGGGATCGAGCTCGACGGCCGGCTGGGGACCGGCGGGGTGTGGAGGATGGTGTCCACCTCGTCCCGGTGGGACGGGAGCAGGGGCAGGTCCAGGAGATCGTGCCGGGGGGTGTTGAGGTCTCCGCCCACCAAGGTGAGGGGCAGCAGGGCCTACTCGATCCCCTTGGCCGCCTGCTCTCCTGCCGACAGTTAACGAAACGTCGTGAAACCGTCCCCTCTCTTCAGACTTATCCCTTGCCTCCCGGCAGGGTCAGGCCGATGATCAGGGGATCGTGGTCGGAGGAGCGGTACGCGTCCGGCTGGTAGAGGCCGGGCGGGTTGTACTCCATGTTGTAGTCGCGGATGCGCGGCTCGTCGGAGTTGATGTGCCAGATGGTCGCGCTCGTCACCCGCTTGAGCAGTTGCCGGCCGACCAGGGCGTGGTCGAGCTCGCCGGCCAGCCCGTCGAACAGGTAGCTGTAGCGCAGCGGCGCGGGCACGAACCGCTTGGTCACGCTGGTCAGGCCGCCCGCCTCGAGGGTGTCGATCGGGTCCTCCTCGCCGTAGGCGTTGAGGTCGCCGAGCACGATCGGGTTCGGCAGGTCCTGGTCCTCGACGATGCCCAGCAGGGCCTGGGCCTGCTTGACGCGGGTGGCGTTCCAGCAGCTCTGGCCGTCGCCCTGGTCGGCGTCGGGTCCGCCGGACGGGCAGGTGCCCTTGGACTTGAGGTGGTTGACCAGCATGGTGAACGGCTGGCCGCCGCCCTTGCGGTGGAAGGTCTGGATCAGCGGCGGGCGGCTGAACACCGGGTCCTGCGACGCCTTCGGCTCGCCGACCGGGGTGAGCTTGCCGGGCTTGTAGATCAGGGCGACCTGGATGGCGTCGGTGCCGGGGTACGGGTGCGTGAGCGCGGCGTACGTACCGGCTCCGACCTCGGCGTTGAGCGCGTCCACCAGCGCCTGGAGCGCGGTCTGGCCGTTGTTCTCGACCTCCATGAGCGCGACCGCGTCGGCGTCGAGCCCCTTGAGGGCGGCCACCAGCTTGGCGAGCTGACGCCGCTGCTCCTCGGCGTTGGTGGCGCCGCGCGAGCCGAGCGTGGTGAACCAGTTGAGGGTGTTGAGCGAGGCCACCTTGACGTTGCCGATCACCGGGAACGGCTTGGGCAGGCGCGGGTTGGCGTTCTTGTAGTCGATCGGCTGGGTGGGCTGGAGCCGGTACTTTCCGAAGCCGTACCCGAGCACGCCCGTGACCCCGAACGCGACATCGCCGGTGCGCACGACGGGCGGCAGCGTCGCCGGGTTCTCCCGGCTCGAGCCGTCGTCGATCAGCAGCGAGCGGCGCTGGTTCAGTGCGGGGTCCACGCCCGGCCGGTCGGTCGGCTGGAAGAGCCGCCCCTGGGAGGAGAGCGTGACCTCGCCGTAGCGGCCCAGGTTGTAGTGCTCGCTGACGGTCAGCGGCTGCGGGAACGTGAGCAGCATGTTCTCGACCGGCTCAAGGCCGCCGGAGGGCAGCTGGTACGGCTGCGCCGCCACGCTCCCCGTGCCGCACACGTCCACGGCGGTGACCGGCGACAGCTCGGTCCAGCCGTTGAACTCGGTCGCCCGGCCGGTGACCAGGACCCGGTCGCCGACCTTGACGTTCTTGAGTGACTCCCTGGCGAACGCGAACAGCCCCTCGGAGGTCGCGGGGTCGGAGTCGGGCCGCGGATCCTGCAGGAAGAAACCGCTGAGCTGGTCGGTCCGCTGGAAGTCGCCGGTGACGACGCCCTCGACCCGTACGGTCTGGCCGGACAGCGGGGTGGCCTCACCGCCGCCCTGCACCTGGGCGATGCGATGGGAGGCCGGGGTGTCGCAGGGAGTCGCCGGGTCCGCCGCCGCAGGTGAGGCCGATAGGGCCACCACAACCAGGGCAGCCAGGGATGCTCGGGATAAAGCGCGCATGCCCGGCACTTTACGGGCTATATGGGCAGCATATTTCCACATAAAGGTGGATAGAACATTAAAACATCGAACCTTGACACCGGCATCGCGCGGGTATGACCAGTGCATGGACTGGGTCACCTGCGCGCATTCGGCTGCCTGCACCGGGATCGCTAGCCGGCCGACGGGCTTCTGCCTCGCACACCTCACTCCCGACCAGCTCTCCGAGGCCCTTGACGAGATGGACCCGAGCCGCCTGCTCGACCTGCGCGGCACGACTGTCAACAACGAGCTACTGTCCAGAGTCGTCGAAGCCACCGGGGGCAGGCCGGGCAGGGCCCGGCTCGATCGGGTCAGGTTCACCGGCGACGTGCGGCTCGCGGGCGTGACGTTCGCGGGCGACGTGTCCCTCGACGGGGCCAGGTTCGAGCGGCTGGCCTCGTTCTTCGGCGCCCGCTTCGAGGGAAACGTGTCGCTGGCCGGCGCCAGGTTCACCCGCGAGCTGTCCTTCCACGGCGTCACCGTGCGCGGGCACGTCTCGCTCGACCGGGCTGTGATGTCCCGTGACGCGCTGTTCAGCCAGGCCGTCTTCGGTCACGGGCTGTCGTGCGAGCGGGCCAGGTTCGACGGGTACGCCACCTTCGACGGCGCCAGGCTGGGCGACGGGGCCACCTTCAGGGGGACGCGCTTCGGCCGTACCGTGTCCTTTCGCAAGGTCAGCGGGCACGCCGGGTTCGATGGCGCGCACTTCGCCGCCGACGCCTACCTCTCGGCCACCGGCAGGTTGTCGGCGGCCAGGGCGCGCGCCGACGGGCTCCTGGACGTGGCGGTGGCGCGGTGCGGCGTAAATCTGCGCGGCGTCGAGGTGGCGGGCTCGACGACGCTGCGGCTGACCGACTCGCAGGCCGACCTCGAGGGCGCGGTGCTGCGCGGCCCCGCCACCGTGACCGGCCGGGGCAGGTCCATGCTGACGTCGCTGCGGCTGGTGGAGGCGGGCAGTCTGGAGCTGTTCGGGCTGGACCTGTCGGTGTGCAGGTTCGCCGGCCTGGCCCATCCCTCGGGGGTGCGGGTCAAGGAGTGCACGTTCGCGCTCACGCCGCGCGGCGTGCGGGTGAGCCTGCGCTGGCCGATGCTGCGCTGGTTCTCCCGCCGCCGGGCGCTGGCCGACGAGCACACCATGCGCGGCTGGGCGGCGCAGGGCGAGCCCGGCGCCACGCCCGACGGGCTGGCCGCGCTCTACGCCGGGCTGCGGCCCAGCGACCGCGCCACCTCGGCCGACTTCGCGTTCGCGGCCATGGAGATGCGCCGCCAGGCCGGCCACCGCTGGTGGTTGTCGGTCTCCTGGCTCCTGTGCGGGTACGGCCTGCGCATGGGGCGGGCGGCGGGCTGGTTCGCGGTGCTGCTGGCGGTCACCGCGGCCGCCGTGCTGTGGACGTCCGCCTCGCACGCCGACCACCAGGCCGAGCTGCCCCAACCGGCCTTACCGATGTTCCGCTGACAGCCTCGGCCTTAGGGCCGGGGAGCAAGCGATCAGGAGAAGCGCCGCCCCTCGTCGCGCCGGTAGGCCCAGCCGGCCGCGAGCGCCAGGGCGACGGTCCACACGGCCAGCATGACGAGGGCGACCGGGTCCGGGCTGTGCCCCGCGGTCATCGCCCAGAGCAGCTCCGCCGCGCCCCTGGCCGGCGTGTAAGGCGAGATGACCTCGATGAACCCGGGCAGCACCGAGGGCGGCAGCAGCAGCCCGCCGACCACCGCCAGCGGGAAGAACAGGATCTGCGACACCGCGATGGCGCCCTTCGAGCTCAGCAGGAAGCCGATCAGCAGTCCCAGCAGCATGAACGGGATCCCGCCCACCACCAGCGCGACCAGCCCGAGCAGCAGCCGCGGCGGCGTGATCGTGGCCTGCGTGAAGAACGCCGCCAGCAGCAGCACGGGGATCACCGAGACCAGCATGACGGCCACCGTGGTGAGGATCCGCCCGGCGAAGCGGGGGAACGGGCCCGCGGGGAGCGTGCGCAGATAGGGGTTCCAGGGCTGCTCGCGGTCCTGGGCGACGCTGATGGCGAGCCCGATCAGGGCGCCCGACATCGCGCCGAAGAACATCAGGGACGCCGTCGCCGTCGTGGCGGCCGCGGGATCGCCGCCCGCGAACGGCACCACGAACGCCAGCATCGAAACGGCCGGGAAGAACGCGCTGGCCAGGATGCTGATGGGCACCCTGATCTGCTCCAGCATGAGGTAGCGGGTGTGCGCGAGGACCAGACTAGACATGCGCGGACTCCTTCGAGGTGATGGCGAGGAAGGCCTCCTCGAGGGTGGTCGGTCTGATCTCGAGCCCGGAGAACGGCGTGCCGCTCCGCACCAGCTCGACGACCAGCCGGTCGGGATCGGCGGTCATCAGGTGGATCCGGCCGTCCTCGCGTTCGGAGCCGATCACTCCGGGCAGCTCGGGCAGGTCCGCCGCGGCGAGCGAGACGCGCCGCACGCCCACGATGTCGCGTACGGCCCGTACGGTGTCGTCGGCCAGCACGCGGCCGTGGCCCACCACCACGACCCGCTCGGCCAGGGCCTCGATCTCCTCCAGGTAGTGGCTGGTGAGCAGGACGGTGCCGCCGCCCTCGTGGAAGGCCCTGACGCCGTCCCACAGCGAGCGCCTGGCCTCGACGTCGAGGCCGGTCGTGGGCTCGTCCAGGAAGACCAGCTTCGGGTCGCCCGCGAACGCCAGCGCCACGGCCAGCCGCCGCTTCTGGCCGCCGGACAGGCCGCCGACCTGCCGCTTGACCAGGTCGCCGAGGCCGAAGCGCGCGAGCAGCTCCCCTTTTTCCGCTTTTTTCGGGAAATGCGCGGACACGAAGTCGACGATCTCGCCGACCCGTAACGTCTCCGGCAGCCCTGTCTCCTGCGGGGTCACGCCGATGCCGCGCCGTGCGGCCGGGTCCTGGGGCGAGCCGCCGAGCAGCTCGACCGTGCCGGACGTCGGGCGGCGCAGCCCCACGAACAGGTTGATCAGGGTGGACTTGCCCGCGCCGTTCGGGCCGAGCAGCCCGACCAGCTCGCCTGCCCTGATGTCGAGCGAGACGCCGTCGAGCGCGAGCACGTCGCCGTAGCGGCGGGTGACCTCGATGGCCCTGGCGAGGACCGTCATGACATTCCTCCTGCGTTGTCGAGCAAGGCGCGAATCGCCTTGTTGTAGTCCTCGAAGGCCAGCCGTCCACGCTTGGTGAGAGCCACGAACGTGACCGGGGTGCGGCCCTTGTGCGTCTTGGTGATCTGGACGTATCCGGCGTCCTCCAGCTTGCTGAGGTGCACCGACAGGTTGCCCGCGGTCATGCCCAGCAGGTCCTTCAGCGCCGGGAACGCCATCTCGCTCCCCTCGCCGAGCACGTTCAGCGCGGCGACCACCCGGAGCCTGGCCTGCGCGTGGATCACCGGGTCCAGCTCGGGCGGCGACTTGTCCGCGGTCACCGGCAGCGCCTAAGCCACAGGCCCGCGACGATGAAGCCGCCGCCCAGCAGCACGGCCGTCAGCAGCGCGTGCCAGCCGGCGCCGAGCAGCACCCCCACGGCGTCGACGCCCGCGACCCACGCGCCGACGAAGAACATCGGCCAGTTGAGCCAGATCGCGCCCCCTGCCATGTGCATGACCGCGACGACCAGGAGTGACGCGCCTCCCCAGACGAGGCCGCTTTCCTCGGGGGGCAGCAGGGCGCTCACCCTGGTGGCGATGACGACGACGAGCATCATCCCGGCGAACCACGCGTACCCGTACATCGTGCCCTTGGCCGTGCTGTCGCCGCGGACTCCCCTGTTCATCCGCACGATCCCGAACGCGGCTATCGACCCGGACACGATCTGCGCGCCCATCAGCACCGCCAGCGCCTGCATCTGGGAGATCGGCGCGTACGGGTGGCCGTCGAGGCCGTAGTGCAGGAAGAACGCGGTGAAGCCGAGCAGCCAGGCGACACCCCAGGGGACGTAGAGCAGGAGCGGATCTCCGTGCAGCCACCTCGCGGTGGCGACGCTCTGCTCCTCGATGACACGCAGCATCTCCTCGGGACTCGCCACGTGATCGTCGTCGCTCGCCATCACAAACCCCTCACTCTCTCAAACTGGTTTGTACTTTAAACCAGATTGCCGCGCCAACTCAACCCCTCCCTTCGGGCGGTGGTTCAGCGCCTGGTCAGGACCTCGGACTCCCACAGGTCGCGGTAGTAACCGGGCACGGCGACGAGCTCGTCATGCCGCCCTCTCTGGACGACCCGGCCCTCGTCGAGCACGACGATCTCGTCCACGTTCTCCAGCCCTCTGAGGCGGTGGGTGACGAGGAGCGTGGTGCGGTCCCTGGTGACGTCGAGCAGGTCGCTCATCAGCCGGTCGGCCGTCTCCTCGTCGAGCGCCTCGGCGGGCTCGTCGAGCAGCAGCACGGGCGGGTCGTACAGCAACGCCCTGGCCAGGGCCAGCCGCTGCAACTGCCCGCCGGACACGGTCCTGCCGTCCTCGCCCAGCTCCGCGTCCCACCCGGTCCGCTCGACCCACCCGTCGAGCCGGGCATCCCGTACGGCCCGCTCGAGCGTCTCGTCGTCGGCCTCGGGGCCCGCGAGGCGGAGGTTGTCGCGCAGGGTGGTGCGGAAGATGTACGGGTCCTGGGTGAGCCCGGTCATGAGCGTCCGCACGTCGTCGCCGGCGAGGTCGCGTACGTCGACGCCGTTGACGCGGATGTGGCCGGACTCGGGCTCGACCAGCCGCATCAGGGCGGCCAGCAACGTGCTCTTCCCCGCCCCGCTGGGCCCGACGATCGCGACCCGCTTGCCGGGGGTGAGCATCAACGACACTCCGTCCAGCGCAGCGCGCGGCGCGTCGCCGCGGGGCGCGGTTCCGTCCGGCGCGGCGGCGGCGGGGTGGCGGACCACCAGGTCGCCGATATCTACGGTCAGCGGGGAGGCGGGCAGCGGCGCGCGACCGTCAGCCGCGGGTTCCGTGACGGCGGGGGTGGCGGAGCGGACGTCGCGGAGGCGCCGGAGCGCGGCCGTGATCCCGGCCAGGCGCTCGCCCGCCGCGGCCAGCGGCAGCACCGGCTCGAACGACACCAGGGCGGTCAGCGCGAGCACGGCCGTGGCGACCGAGCCGGCGCCCGCGCCCTGGGCGAGCAGTACGACGGCCGCCACCGTCAGCCCCTGCACCAGCGTGCCCCCGGCCAGGGCGGTGGCGTGGACACGGGCCTGGCGGCGTTCCAGCGCGGCCAGGGACTCGTCGGCGGACAGCGCCTTGGCCAGCGCGTCGTCGTCGGCGCCGTAGGCAGCCAGGTCGGCGGAGCCGTGCACCAGGTCCGCCACCCGGCCCGCCAGGGCCGCCCTGGCGGGTGCGATCCTGGCCGACCAGCGGCGGGCGGCGGCGGCCGTGCCGGCGGGCAGCACCACCCCGGCCAGCACGAGCCCGGCCACCAGCACCAGCGCCGTCACCGGCAGGACGGTCAGCCCGATGGCCACGGCCGCCAGCCCCGCCGCCGCGGCCGCGGCGGCGGGAAGCAGGCAGCGTACGAGGAGGTCCTGTACGGCCTCGGTGTCGTCGACCATGCGGCTGAGCAGGTCGGCGCCGCCGTGCCGCGGCTGCTGGGGCGGGATGAGCGCCTGGAAGAGGCGTTCCCGGGTGCCCGCCTGGGCGCGGAGCGCGACGTCGTGGCCGGTGAGGCGTTCGGCGTAGCGGAAGACGCCCTTGCTGGTGGCGAACGCCCTGGTCGCCACGATCGCCACGCTCAGGGCGGCCAGGGGCGGCTGCTGGGCAGCCCTGGTGATCAGCCATGCGGCGGCGGCGATGAGCCCGAGCCCGGCCAGGTCGGCCGCCGCCCCGGACAGCACGGCCCAGACCAGCCGCGTCCCCATGCGCCGGTTCACTGTCCGCTCCCATCGCCAGGCCTTATCACTGCCACCTGATCAGGTGGCTGTTGATGGTGCGGGGCTGAGTCCGGCGCACCTCCCACGGTGACACCACTGCCTTCCACTGCCGCGGCCCCCTCCGTGGCGGTGTCGGAGACGACACGGCCCTCGTGGATGCGGATGACGCGGTCGGCGAGCTCGATCATGGCGGGCCGGTGGGCGACGATGACGGCCGTGCGGTCCTGGGCCAGGTCCGAGGTGGCCGCCACCACGGCCGCCTCGCTGCGGCCGTCCAGGCGGGCCGTGGGCTCGTCGAGCAGCAGCGCCGAGGCGTTCGGCCGGCAGAAGGCCCGCGCGAGCGCGATCCGCTGCCGCTGACCGGCCGAGAAGTTGGTCCCGCGCTCGCCCACCACCGTGTCGAACCCCTGCGGCAGCCCGTCCACGAAGTCGGCGTGCGCGGCGGCGGCCGCCCCGCGGACCTCGTCCAGAGTGGCCGAGGGGGCCCCGAGCCGGATGTTGTCGGCCACCGACGTGGCGAACAGGTGCGGCCGCTGCGCCACGAACGCCAGCCGCGCCCGCCAGCTCCCGAGCTCCAGCTCGCGCAGGTCCGTCCCGTCGATGAGGACCCGGCCCTGCGACGGGTGGATGAAGCCGAGGATGAGGTGGAGCAGGGTGCTCTTGCCCCCGCCGCTCTCGCCGACCAGCGCCACCCGTTCGCGCGGGCCGATGGTCAGGGAGACGTCCTCCAGCGCGGCGCCGTCCCGGCCGGGGTAGCGGACAGTCACGTTCTCCAAGCGGATCTCCGGGGCCCCGGCCTGGAGCGCCCTGCCCGACGGCGCCGGGGCGGGCCGCCGTACCGGATCGGCCGGGTCGGAGCCGGACTCGTCGAGTACGGCGAAGGCCGCGTCGGCGGCGGCCACCCCCTCCATCGAGGCGTGGAAGCGCGTCCCCATCGCCCGCAGCGGCAGGTACGCCTCCGGCGCCAGCAGCAGCACCAGCAGCGCCGTCGTCAGATCCAGCGACCCCCCGAGCAGCCGCAGCCCGATCGGCACCGCCACCAGCGCCAGCGACAGCGACGCGCACAGCTCCAGCACCAGCGACGACAGGAACGCCACCCGCAAGGTCCGCATGGTCGCGCTCCGGTGCGCGTCCGCGACCTGCTGGATGACGCCCGCCTGGTATCGGGCGCGCCCGAACGCCCGCAGCGTGGGCAGCCCGCGCACCACGTCCAGGAAGTGGCCGCCGAGCCGCGACAGGGCCAGGAACTGGCGCTCTGTAACCGCCTTGGTGGTCATGCCCACCAGCGCGCCGAAGATCGGGATCAGGGGCAGCGTGACCAGGACGATGACCGCGCTGGCCAGGTCGGCGGCGAACAGCCGGACCAGCACCGCGAGCGGCACCACCCCGGCCACCGCGATCGACGGCAGGTAGCCCGTGAGGTAGGCGTCGAGCCCGTCCAGGCCGCGCCCGGCGAGCGTGACCAGCTCGCCGGAGCGGTGGGCGGTGAGCCGCCCTGGCCCGAGATCCCGCAGGCGGCCCAGCAGCCGGTGGCGCAGCGCCGACTTGACGCCGGTCGCGGTGCGCCCCGCGAAGACGCCCTGCGTCCAGGCGAGCAGCGCCCGCACGCCCACCACCGCCGCCAGCCCGGCCAGGGCGGCGGCGGTGAACCTGCCGGACAGCACCCCGGCGAGCAGCTCGGCCTGCACCAGTACGAGCAGCCCCGCGAGCACCGCCGCGACCATGGTCACGGCCAGATGGCGGCGAACCGACCGCTCGGCCCGCATGAGCCGGAGGAGATCCTTATGCACTTGACCTCAGAAGAACGACGGGAGCCGGAAGGCGTCCTTCCCTGGGCGGAAAGTGCGCCATACCCATATTTGCGCGCCCAGCACGATGGGCGCGCACGGCAGCGCCATGACACTGAGCACATTCAACGTAGCCGGGGGCGCGCTGTGGTCCAGCAGGTACGGCATCGCACCAACGAGCACCCCCAGCGCCGGGAGCGCCGCCACGAACGCCGACACCGCCAGGGCACGCCCCGACCTGGACGCGCCGAAGGCGCCGGGCGTCCGCCACGCCAGGAACATCCACCCGTGGAAGGCGAACAGCAGCGTCACGACCGCCCCCAGCATCACCCCCACCGGGTGCACGGCAGGCGCATCGAACCCCGTGGCCGCCGCGTAGATCGCCATGCCCCAGCCGAACGACAGCCCGAGAGACCCGAACGCGATCATCGCGTCCCAGAACCCCCGCCACCTGAACCCGTCCAGCCGGCGCCTGAACCACAGCCCCGCGTCCCGTACGACCCAGCTCAGCAGCATGGCCACCACCAGCGGGTACAGCTCGAACAGCACCTCGCCCTCGAGCAGCGGATAGACCCCGAACAGCGCGCCGGCGACCGCCACCAGCCACACCTCGTTGGCCAGCACGTACGGCGCGATCGCGGCCACCATGCGGTCGCGGCCCTCGCGGGTCCTGCCCAGCAGCGGCAGCAGCAGCCCCACCCCCAGGTCGAACCCCTCGAGGGCGAAATATCCGGCCAGCAGGAGCGCGAAGAGGACGAACCAGATCATTTCCATGTCAGCACACCTCAGTAGCTCAGCGCGGGGGAACGGGACTCATCGGCGGGAGCGGCGCCCAGGGCGAGGTCGCGCGGCCCGCGCCGGATGATCTTGGCGATGAGCACGTAGTCGACGACCGCCAGCAGCCCCAGCACGCCGGCGAACGCCACGAAAGAGCCCGTGATCATGCCCGAGGTCAGCCCGGGCGACATGGCGTCGGCCACGGTGAGCTTCTCCCAGATCATCCACGGCTGCCGGCCGACCTCCCGCGCCATCCAGCCCATGATCGCGAGGATGAACGGCAGCGGCGTCATCAGCATGAGCAGCGGATGCGTCCACCGCCACTTGTGCAGCACCCGGACCATCGGGAGCATCACGAACAGCACGACCAGCGCGAGCAGGTGCCCGAACTCGATCATGATCCCGAGCGGGAGCGCCGCACCCAGGTTGCCGTCCCACTTGCCCTCCTGGACCCCGGCGAACTGCGCGTACCCGAACCCGATCGTGAGGAAGATCCCGATGGCCGCGGCGACCACGCCGGTCCGCAGCGACCTGGTGAAGAACTCCACGTGCTCGGTGCGGCGCCTCAGCTGGTACGCGCTCGCGCCCACCAGCACCATGGCCCCCGTGAACAGGCCCGCCCCGATGACGTGCGGGAAGGAGAAGATCAGCGCCTTGTTCGTGAGCAGGGCGCCGAAGTCCACCAGCTCCAGGCGGCCGCCGCGGGCGACGGAGCCGACCGGGTTCTGCAGGAACGAGTTGGCGACCATGATGTAGAACGCGCTCGCGTACGCCGTCAGCGTCACGAGCCAGATGCACGCCAGGTGCAGCCGCCTGGGCAGCCGCCCCCAGCCGAAGATCCACAGGCCCAGGAAGGTGGACTCCAGGAAGAAGGCCACCAGCGTCTCCATGGCCAGCGGCGCGCCGAACACGTCGCCCGCATAGTGGGACAGGCCGCTCCACGACAGGCCGAACTGGAACTCCATCACCAGCCCGGTCACGATGCCCAGCGCGTAGTTGACGACGTAGACCTGCCCCCAGAAGCGGGTCATCGCCTCGTGCAGCGGTTTGCCGGAGATCACCCAGCGCGTGTTCATGATCGCCACCAGCGGCGCCAGGCCCAGGGTGAGCACGACGAACAGGAAGTGCAGGCTGCCCGTCACCGCGAACTGCGCGCGTGCCAGTTCGAGTACATCCATCACGACTCCGTGGGTTGTTATGCCTATCTACATATAGACAGCCTACATGTAGACTGTCTACATGCGAGCACACCTCCGCACTTGGGCCGGGCCCCTCCGGGAGGGGCGGGCCGCTTCTGTGGCGCGGGTTCTAGGATCGAAGTCATGAATCCGGACGCGTTGCGCGGGCACATGGACGCGCTCCTGCTCTCCGTGCTGGAGCGGGAGCCGCTGCACGGCTACGCCATCATCGAGGCGCTGCTGGAGCGCAGCGGAGGCGCGCTCAACGTGCCCACCGGCACCGTCTATCCGGCCCTGCGCAGGCTGGAGCGCATCGGCTACCTGTCCAGCGAGTGGGCGACGGTGGGCGGGCGCAGGCGCCGCACCTACCGACTGACCGACTCGGGCAGGAAGCACCTCGAAGGGGAGCGCTCGGCATGGCGCGAGTTCGCCACCGTGATCGGGGGCGTGCTGCGCGCCGAGACCGCCGAGGTCAGCGCCGCACGAGCCGCGAACGGCTGACGCGCAGGCAGCGCGTGGCGCCGTAGATCTGCATGCCCCAGAAGGCGGAGGTCACCATGTTGGCGAGCAGCGCGGGCAGGGCGTCCAGCCGGCTCGCCCCGTTCGCACCCAAGGTCAGCACCACGCCCAGCGCCCCGGTGACCGGCAGCATGGCCCACACGAGCACGCCCAGCGACCTGGTCACCAGCCGCGGCCGGCGGATCCACCGGGCCCCCCGGCTCAGGGCGAACAGCGCGAGCCCGCCGTACAGCCCGACGCAGAGCTGGAGGATGTCGAGCAGCCGCGCGACCGCCACGAACCAGACGGGCGCGTGCCGCCAGGCGTCCGCGTCGCCGGGATAGACGCGCCACATCACCGACCACATCAGGGTGGTGATCGGCACACTGATGAAGAGCAGGAAGCCCAGGCGGCGCCCCGCCACGGCGGTCAACTCGGACTGGTAGCCGGGGGCGACCTCAGCGATCTCTCCGAACTCCGCCACCGCGGCCCGCTCCGCCTCCGCCCGGTCCAGCCCCTCGGCCTCCAGCGCGTCGGCGGTGTCGGTCAGGCTGTCGCGCGCCTCGACGACCAGGTCACGCTTCGGCCCGTGGGGCCCGGCCAGGGCACGGTCGAGCTCGGCCACGTAGTCGTCGATACGCATGAGACCCAGTTTACGGAGACCGATCTCGGGGTCCCATCGGGGAATTCCCCGATTTTTCGGGGGGCCAGGTTGATGTGTAGGAAAAATCCTACATATAGTGGACGGCATGCCGATATCCCAGATCCTCACCGTCACCGTGCCCGTCGCCGACCAGGAGCGGGCGCTGGCCTTCTACACCGGCGTGCTCGACTTCGAGGTACGCACCGACAACCCCTTCCCGATGGGCCGCTGGCTCACCGTCGCCCCCAAGGGGGCCGAGACCACGTTGCTGCTGGCCTCCTGGTTCCCCGACATGGCGCCGATCGGCGGCATGGTGGTGGCCGCACCCGACCTCGACGCGCTCGCCGCGCGGCTGCGCGAGCACGAGATCGCCTTCGACGGGCCGAGCGACGAGCCGTGGGGCCGGCAGCTGCTGTTCCACGACCCGTTCGGCAACGGGTTCGTGGTCAGCCAGGGATGACCGCCGACCACGTGTTCACCGCGCTGGCCAGCCCGGCCAGGCGGGAGCTGCTGCGCCTGCTGCTCGACGAGGGCGCCCAGCCCGCCGGCCGGCTGGCCGAGCGGTTCGACATGAGCAGGCCCAGCGTGTCGGAGCATCTCAAGGTGCTCAGGGACGCGGGGCTGGTCGCCGAGACCCGCAAGGGGCGGGAACGGCACTACCGGCTGGAGGCGGCGCCGCTCATGGAGATCCGCGACTGGCTCAGCCCGTACGAACGGTTCTGGCGGGAGAAGCTCGCCGACCTCACGACCCTGCTCGACGAGATGGAAGACGACGATCATGCCCCACGACAAGACGGCTGAAGACCTGCGCGCGATCAGGCTCGACCAGTTCATCGCGCACCCGCCCGCGAAGGTCTGGCGGGCGCTCACCGAGCCCGAGCTGGTCGCGCGCTGGCTCATGCCCAACGACTTCAAGCCGGAGGTGGGGCACCGGTTCACGTTCACCACGGAGCCCAAGCCGCAGGTGGGCTTCGACGGGATCGTCCACTGCGAGGTGCTGGAGCTGGAGCCGGAGAAGCTGCTGAAGATCAGCTGGAGCGACCGCAAGCGGGCCGACTGGACGGTCACCTGGCGGCTGGAGCCCGAAGGCAAGGGCACCAGGCTGTTCCTCGACCACGAGGGCTTCGACCCCGACGACGAGCTGCAGCAGCTCTCGCGGCGGATCATGGGCGGCGGCTGGCGCTCGCGCCACTTCGGCGCGATCGCCGCCATCGCCGCCGAGCTCTAGGTGTCTAAAGCTTCTCCCAAAAATATGGGGGGTGTGCCGCCGAGTCCGCAGCGATCTCGACGGCACACCCGTCCGGGAGGGGGTCCTGTTATTTCTTCTCTTCGAGAGTCACGGCGACGTCGTGGGTTTTGCCGTCCCTCATATATGTGATCTTGACCTGTTGGCCCGGTTTAAAACCTCTGACCTGCCCAACTACAGTATCCCCCCCGTCAACCGCCTTGTCGCCGATCCTGGTGATCAGGTCGCCCTGCTGAAGTCCCGCCTTCGCCGCCGGGCTTCCGTCGGTGACCTGCCGGATGAGTGCGCCCGGCACGTCGCCCGTCGCGTCGGTGACACTCACGCCGAGGAACGCGTGGCTGACCTTGCCGTTGCTGATGAGCTGCTCGGAGACCTGCTTGGCGGTGTTGACCGGGATCGCGAAGCCGACGCCGCCGCCCGCGGCGTCCGAGGCGATGGCGGTGTTGATGCCGATCAGCTCGCCCGCGGCGTTCACCAGCGCGCCGCCGGAGTTGCCGGGGTTGATGGAGGCGTCGGTCTGGATGGCGCCGCCGATCGTGGTGGTCCCGCTCCCCTGGCTCTGCTGCTCCATGCCCCAGCCCGGCGGGATCTGCTGGCGCTGCTCGCCGCCGACGGTGAGCGTGCGGTCGAGGGCGCTGACGATGCCGGCGGTGACGGATCCGTCCAGACCGAGCGGGCTTCCGATGGCGAGTACGGGGTCGCCGACCTTGACGATGTCGCTGTCGCCGAGTGTGGCCTTGGTCAGCCCGGACACGCCCTCGGCCCTGATGACGGCGAGGTCGGTGGCCGGGTCGGTGCCGACGACGGTGGCCTTGGCGGTCTTGCCGTCGTTGAACTTGACGGTCATCTGCCCGCCGCCCTGGCCGGCGCCCTCGACCACGTGGTTGTTGGTGAGGATGAGACCGTCCTCCGACAGCACGACGCCGGAGCCCTCGCCGGTCTGACCCTGGATCATCACGACGCTGGGCTGCACCTTGGCGGCCACCTGCGCGATGGTGAGCTGGTTGGAGGCCGACTTGAAGACGGGGCTCGGCGTGGCGCTGCTGGCGAGCGGCTCGGGCTGGAACGCGTTGGCGACGACGGCCCCCACGACGCCGCCGCCGATGGCCGTGGCCGCCAGGGCGAGGCCGGCGATGGCCTTGCGCCCCATGGAGGAGAAGCCGGGCTTCCTCGGTGGCGGGGGCGGAGGAAGCGGCTGTCCGAGGATCTGTGTGTCTCTGCGGGGGAAGCCCCCGGGGGCCGGCGGGGTGCTGCCGAACTGGCTCCACCCGCCGGTGCCCTGCTCGTGAGGCTCATTGGCGTTCATCTGTCATCTCCCTCGAATCCCGATGACTCAAGGGTGCCAAGACTCGCGTAAGAGCTGGTTAAGCCGTTGATCGGTGTCGCATGAAGCCGTTCACGGATCGCTTATCACCGCAGGTGAAGGGGGCCATCGCCGCAACCGAGGCATCTTAACAGATCTTCCCAAGCTTTGTACACAGGTGATTGGCCGTTTAATCGGTCCCGTCCGGCATAACACGATTGGGCGCCATCGATCGAGCACGGAGGCATCCGCATGTCCGAAACCAACGTCGTCCCCATCACCGCAGGAACCGGCCGCCGGCGAGCCGCAGGCCGCCGTCGCGCGCCCGCCATCCCGGCCGGCATCCCTCTCGCCGACCTCATCCCGTCATGGAAGCTGGCACTCCAATCGGCGAACAAGAGCCTGAACACCATCACCATGTACCTCCGCACCGCCGACCGCTTCGTCGCCTACCTCGCAGAGCATGGCGAGCCGGCCGACGCCGAAAGCGTGGCCGCCGAACAGGTACGCGCCTTCCTGGTGCACGAACAGGAGAAGCGCGGCCTATCGACCGCGAAGTCGGCACACGCCTACCTTGGCGTCTTTTTCTCGTGGCTCATCGACGAGAACGAGCGCACCACAGTCTCCCCCGTTCTAGCGAAGGACCGGCCAAAGATACCCACGAAGGCACGCACGTATGTCTCCGTGGAGGAGATGCGCCTTCTCATAGAGGTCTGCAAGGGCTCGGACTTCACATCTCGCCGTGACACAGCGATCTTCTACGTGCTGTTCGACAACGGTATGCGCGTGGGCGGGCTCACCGGATTGCGCCTCGACGATGTGGACCTGCAAGGCCACCGGCTCCGCATCAGGCTCAAGGGCGGGATGGAGAAGTGGGTACCGATCGGCAACCGTACGGCGCAGGCAATCGACCGATACCTACGTGTGCGAGCCCGGCACAATCTGGCAGAGTCGCCGTGGTTGTGGCTCGCCGCCCGACACCCCACACGGTTGGGGATTGACGGCGTCCAGGGCATGGTCAAGCGGCGAGGCGAGCAGGCCGGGATCAAGGGGTTGCACCCTCACCGGTTCAGAGGGTCGAGCGCGCACCAGCTGCTGGCGGCCGGGGCGTCGCCGGACGATGTGAAGCGGATCCTCGGGTGGCTGTCGGATTCGATGTTGCGGCACTACACCGAAGAACTCGGCGATGAACGGGCGAGATCGGCGCACGCACGGTTCTCACCGTCGGATCGGGTGTAGGCGGCCGTCTCAGGGGTTGGCCTGGCGCCAGATTTCGGTCTTTCCCGAATCCCGAAAATTCCTGCCATACCCCAGTGACAGCAGGCGGTTAGTCGATTACGATCCGAGATCGGCACTCTCTAGGCGAGGGCGTGGGGCACGATCGCCGCACCGGCCCGGAGAGTCCCTCCCGAGGCTCGGCAAGTCCGGGCCGGTGCGGCCCCTCCTCGGAGGGGGCGGGGACCTCGACAGGACAATTGCCGAGGTCCCCTGTTCCGCGCGGCACTACCGGACAACGAGAGTCGTCCTGTCGGCCGCAAGCAATTGTGGATCATTTCCTGGCTTCTCAAGGACGAACACCGGAACTCCCTCGGGAATGCCGAGCGCTCGCCGCTCTTGCAGGGTCGGCATGCGACTGCTGACCCGAGTGTCCCCCTCGACAACCACTTCCGCCACGTCCACTTTCGGACGCACGCGGGATCCCTGCTTGGTCGTGACGATCAACCCCTCCGCGCGTAGAGCGGCCATGGCCTTGCGGACCGATTCCCGGCTGATGCCGAGCACGTCCACATACTCAGGTTCGGTCATCAACCGCTGGCCTGGGCGGAGTTCGCCACTTTCGATCGCGGCTCGGACAGCGTCCACCAGCTGGCGGTAGACGGGCACACCCGAGTCCGGATCGATCATGGAAGCGAGCGTAGGAGTGACATGGGTACGTACGGATCATGGCTACGTACCCATGAGGACGCTAACTCCCGATAGCATCGCCTTATGCGGAGCCAGAACGAGGAATCAGGCGCTTTAATCCCCTCATCCGGTCGTCAGATGATCAGCCCAATAACGCTCGAGCAGCGTATACGGGCAAAAACCGCATTCCTCTCCGAGAAGCTCGAAGACAACACGAAACGTGCCTATCGGGACGACTGCAATGCCTGGGAGCGTTACTGCCGCACCTATGGACTCGGCACGTATCCAGTGGATGACGTGACGATCGTCAATTACATCGAATACCTCGTAGACGAGGGCAGAGCACTCAGCACCATCCAGAGGCGCGTGAACGGGCTACGCGCGGCGATGAAGGCCGTAGGATACCCGTTCTCCCCCGAAACGGTCGAAGCAGCCCAAACCGCCCTTACAGTCGCTCGCAAGCGCATCATGAAAGAGCCAGGCACCCGCGGCAACGGCAAGGCGCGCGCCTTCACCGTGCCAGAGCTGCGTGCCATGTCCGACGCCTGCCCCGACACCCTCCGAGGCGTCCGCGACCGCGCCCTGACACTGCTCGGCTTCGCCATCGGCGCCCGCCGCAGCGAGCTCTCCAACCTGCACGTGGCCGACGTGACCGACGTCGCCGCCGGACTGGAGGTACATATTCGCTGGTCGAAAGTCGGCGAGGAGCGTCGGCCCAAGGTTCCATACGGGCAGCACTTGGAGACCTGTCCCGTGCGCGCATGGAAGGCATGGCTAGCCGCGGCCGGCATCACCGAGGGGCCCGCGTTCCGCCGCATCGACAGGCACGGCAACCTGGGCGCATCCATCACCCCCGAAGGTGTCGGTGACGCCATCACCGAACTCGCCGCCCGCGCCGGCCTCGGCAAGCGGACCGCACATGGGCTGCGCTCTGGCATGGCCACCGAAGGCCGCCGAGCCAAGCACGACGCCGTGGCCATCGCCCGCCAGGGCGGCTGGACCAAGCACAGCCGCGAGATGCTCGGCTACATGCAGGTCATCGACGAATGGGAGGACAACCCGCTGTACGGGATCGGCCTCTAAGCACGAGCCGGCCGCAGTCCCATCAGGAGGACCCGCTCCCCCGTGATGTCTTCTTGCCGGTGATGATGACCTCATCACTGGGCAGCAGGCGGGGTTCCTCCCCTTCGGTCTCGACGACAACCAAGCCCACGCCATCGTCGATCCGGAGATCTACCCGCTCTGCCGGCGTCGGCTGCCGGAACCAAACCTTCGTCTCGGGTCCGACCTTGATCTCCCGCCGCTGTGGCTGCGTGCGCACCTTTGTGCCTTCTCCTCGTTGAGTGACGATGAGGGCTTCTGCCCTTAGGACTCCCAAGGCTTGGCGCACTGCCGGGCGGCTCACGCGGTACTGCTGGGCCAGCTTGTCTTCGGCTGGCAGCGCAGTCTCGGGCGCCAGTTCTCCGGCGCGGATCTTCTCTCGGAGCACGTCAGCGAGCTGCTGATAGACGGGCACGTAGCTCCTCGGGTTGATCTCCACACGCTCAAGGTAGACGAAAGCTAAGTATCCTGTGATCTTGTAAAGCTGTCTACCTATGCTTTCAGGCTATCTGTTTACCTGTAATAACAAGTCCAGTAGCCTGCGCATATGGCTCTTCCTGTGGATCCAACGACAGCCGTCGAGATGCTGACCAGTCGCTACCCGCATTGGATCTTCTGGCTGTCCGACATTGGCCGCGTCTGGGCAACCAGCCGCGACGAGCGCGTACCGGCCGAGTGCCGCATAGCTGTCGACGCCGACACCGCGGACGAGCTGGAACACCTCGTCATAGACCAGGAGCGTCTGCGTGGCCGCACGCCTGCACCACGAGGGCCTGAGTTCAAGACGGGAGACCTACGGTGACCGCTCCCTTTTGTCTCACGTGTGCTGACGAGCTGGAGCTCACCCCGGACGGCTGGGCAGGCCCCGATGGCTCGACGACGTGCCCTCGCACTGGCCGTCCGCATTCAGTACCGCAGATCGTGCCCGACCTGGAGGACAAGCCGTGAGCAACGATCATGACCCGTCGTGGCTCGACGAGGACACGGTCACGCCAGAAGACATCAGGCTCGCCATAAAGGATGCCGTCGCCGCTGGCGGTAACCGTCGCATGCTGGACCGCAAGTTGAAGGCAGCGATCGAGGAGGCCGGCGGCACCATCGAGGATTTGGCGCAGCAGTGGACGAGGCGCAACCGCAATGAGCGGCTCATGGCCGAATATCGCGCACAGCTCAACCGCAGAGTGCAGCCATAGCCGGGAGGACCCCGTGGCCGACGCCCTGATCAACCTGATCGGCGCAATCCTCAGCAACGCGGCGGTCTTGTCGCTCTTAGTCGGCGCCGCGATCGTCTATATGGGCTCATGCATCGTCAAGCCGTACCGAGCATGCAAGGCCTGCCACAGAACGAAGGAGTCGCACTCCACCCTCTTTAAGGGTGCGTTCGGTCCATGCCCAGCCTGCAAAGGCATCGGCCACCACCTGCGTTACGGTGCGCGACTCCTCGGCCGGAAGCTCTGACGCGACCCGTCAGTCTGGGATGTCGAACGGGTAGGACCATACGAACCGCGACGCCGCGTGAACGCCCTCCGCATACTCGACCACCCTGCCTTCGGCCGTCCGGGTAATGCGATGCACCTCCACGACGGGCTCGCCGGGCGGAAGCTTCAAGCGTTCGGCCTCCTCGGTGGTCGGCATGCGGGCGAACAGGTCCTCAACCATCCGCTGGGGCTCAAGGCCCCGCTCCGCGAGAATCGCGTACCCACCTCCCCGCCCTGCGATCCCGGGACGAGGGTCGACGATGGCTGTGCCATCGACGTCTTCGGGTCGGTAGTAGCTGGTCATGGTGTGGGTGGGTGTGTCATCGCTGGTCATCAAACGGTCACGCTCGACCACCTCGGCTCCCACTTCAACACCGAGTGCTGCCGCGACTCGTTCATCGGCGGGTACCCGATTGACTGTCTGAGTCTGTCCGCCCTGGCGCGTAATCGTGTCGCCATTGTTGCTCTCGTCCTGGTGGGCCTCGGTCGTGGTGGCGGCCCAGCGTGACCGCGCGTAGCGGTGCGGGCCCACGTGCCGCACCTGGTGGGTCTCGCGGACGTACGCACCGGAGCCGTAGCGGGTGGTGATCAGCCCCTCGGCGGCGAGTTGGGCAATGGCCTTTGATGCGGTGTTGCGGCTCACGCCGTACTGCTCAGTGAGATCTCGCACGGTGGGCAGCTTCGCGCCAGGACCGAACCGCCCGTCGGCGATGGCTGCGCGGAGGTCTGCGGCGATACGACTGGCAGAACCAGTCTGCGGCTCAGGACTCATGGGCCAACGATAACAAATTGTCGTACGCCAATTTCAAGATTCTTTAAGCATCCTAGGCCAATCTTCTTGACAGCTCTCAAGCATCATAGGATGGTTCATCATAGGATGCTTTCCCTGGTATTCCCGGGGATCCCGCACCAACTCACGAATGTCCGCTTTCGGGAGGTTTGCTTTGACGGCCAGTCACACGGACCTGATGGATCGTGGGCCCTGGATGTCAACCAGGGCCGTCGCGCGCCGGTGTGGCGTTACCGATGAAACGGTCCGCGACTGGAGGAAGGCGGGCAAGCTCAGCGCCAAGAGGACCCCGGGCGGCCACTACCGCTTCGACCCCGTCGAGGTAGACGCACTGCTGAAGGACGACACCGCTGCCGACGTCGAGGTAGCGGTCTGATGTTTGCGAATACCGGCCCAGACAGCGCAAAAGCGGCCCTCATCCGCCAAGACTCCGGCCGCTCCACGCGCTCCCACCCAAAAGACAGGAGCCCCTTCATGATGTCACACGCCCTGGACTCCATCACCTTCTCCGACGCGGATCGCGCCCAGGTCGTCCAGATCGTCGGCAACGTGTATCAGGAGTGCCTGCTCCAGCTGCGCAGCGCGGACCGGTTGCGGGAGGCCGCGGGCCTGCCCTTGCCGGCCGAGGCGTCCCAGCTGTACGCGTACCTGCTCCCCCGTCAGGCGGTGTCGTCCCGATGAAGACCCGCACCCTTGCCGAGATCCAGGCCGTGACCGCCGAAGTGAACAGCAGGATGACTCACCAGCCCGCCCTTCGAGGCTTCGCGGACCGCCCCCGGATCGACACGAGCGTCTGCACCAACCCGTCCTGCTCTGACCGCCGCTGCTCCTGCTCTCAGGGGAGCCAGCGGTGACCGACAAGCGCAGCCTCTTCATCGTCATCACCACGCAGAACGCCGACGGGGACGCCGGGACGACCTCGCACGAGCTCACCGTCCCGGCAGGGACGAAGCACGTCGACCTCCTCTACTACGTGATGACGGAGTGCGTACCCGAGCACCGCCGCGACGGCATCGTCCTGCACTACTCGGTTCACCCCGCGGTGATCGCATGAGCTGGCCCGGCTGCCGTGCGAGCGCCGTCTGCGGCGGCCGGGCCCACCACTCTCCCCGTCCGGGGGACATCCCCGAATCGCGACCCGACTCGCCCCCGGACGGGGCTCACAACGACACCCCCGAGGAGAACGACATGAGCGACAACGTGCAGCCCGGCACCTGGACTGACGACGCCGCCAGAAGCATCGCCGGAGAGATCGGCCGACTACTCCAAGCCTTGATCACGGACGACAACGAGGCGTTCGATGCTGCTGCAGCCAAAGCCCGCCGCCTGATGGATGACCCAGCAAGCAAGCACAAGTAGCCCACCAGCCCGACCGGACCCGCATGGGCCGCCGGCATCTCAGGGAGCAAGCCCTGAGCGGGCACGACAGCACTCCAACCATCAGAGGAGACCGCGATGAGCAGCGTGAGGCAAACCATCGACGGTGTGATCGCCGACCTCATCCGCCGTCTCGCGCTGGCCGCCAGCGAGCACGACAACGCGGCCGAGGACGACGAGACACCGCCGTCATGACCCCCGAGGAGCGGCGCCGCAGACGCCTCGACCGGATCATGGCGGAACTCAACCGCCAAGCCGCCGCGATGCACGCCGCCATGCAACCCACCGACGAAGAGGACGAGCCCGATGAGGGCGACGAGCAGAACCCCAGGAGCACCCCGTGAGCATCGACAATCTCACCGACTACCTACCGCCCACATGGGTGTGGTGGCTCGTGGGCGGAGCCTGCTCACTGGTCGCCACGTGGATCACCACGCGGGCCGCCGTCGCGGGCGTCCGCTACGCCTTCAAGGCGCTGCACGGCAGAACCAACGGCGAGAGCGACACGAACCGCCGCCCTACCGAGCTCGAAGACGTCCTCACGTGGGCGATTGCAGCCATCGCCACCGGCGTGTCCGCGTCCGGCATGTGGAAGTTCGCCGGCGACGTCCTCGGCCTTGACGGCTTCTTCCGCGTCCTGTTCTTCGCGTTCATCGAAGGCGCCATCGTCATCTCCGCACTTCGCGCCCGCCGCAGCATGCGGGAGAACTACACCGCCGGCGTCGACGGGATCGCCGTGTGGGCGCTCGCAGCGTTGACCGCTGTCCTGGCGAGCCTGGACGCCGCCCACCCCGGCGAGGTCGTGTTCCGGCTCGCCGCCCCGATGGTCGCAGCCTGGCTGTGGGAGCGCGGCATGCGGCTCGAGCGTCGCAAGCTCCGCGGCCTGTCCGGCATCCACTGGCGTCTCACACCCGAACGGCTGCTCGTCAGGATCGGCCTGGCCGAGGCGACCGACCGGACCGCTTCCGAAGTGGACGCACACCGCCGGCTGACCAGAGTCGCCCTCGCCGCCAAGCAGGTCCACATGCTTCGCGCCGTGAACGCATCCGAGCGAAAGATCCGCAAGGCCGCCGCCAAGCTCGACAAGCGCCTGGACCAGGCCGTCGAGCACACCGGGCTCGCCCGCGACCACCGTATGAAGTGGGCGCTCCTCGACCAGGTCGGCACCCTGGGCGGCGCCGAGTCGCTGTGCAACCTCCTCGAGACCGCCCAAGGGCCGTGGGCTCTCACAGACCACCCGCTCGTGACCGGCGCCGCCAAGCACCACGAAGCCGTCCAGCTGGCCGAGGCGATGCGCGAGTGGAGCGACACCCTCAAGCAGCAGCGCGACCCCGAAGTGTCCGCCGCGGTCACGTCGATGGCCGCCTACATCGCGCAGATGGAAGGCCGTCCCGTCCCCGACATGGCGGAGCCTGCGCCGACAACTTCGGTCGCGCCGACGGTCGCTTCCCCGGCCTTCGGCGCGACCGAGACGCGACCGATCACGCGACCGGAAATGGCCGCTCCGGCTGCCCCCCTCACGGTCGTCAATCCGGTCGCGATCCCAGTCGCGGACGACGACGATTTCGGCGACCGAACCCGCGACCGAGACGGCGACCAGGACGGCGACCGTGAAAGGCCCGATGAGCAGGACAATCGCGAGGCTCGGGAGTGGATCCGTGTCCGGTGCCGTGGTCGAAACGGCGTCGGTCGTAAGCCGTCGAAAACCGAGGTCTCGAAGCGCTTCGGATTCAGCGAAACGTGGGCCTTCAGCCGCATCCAGGAAGTGCAGGAGCGGATGACGGCTCAGGGCTACACATTCGAGTCCGATGGGACGGTCAACGCACCGACGCGATCGGTCGCCGACACGGACGCTTCAGGCCGGGCGGAGGTGTCGGCGTGATGCATGCTCTCCTAGCTCAGTTCGTCGCCGTACCCGCGAACGTCCGCATGGTTTTGAATCTTGGCGCGGATGCGAAGCACCTCGTAGGTCAACTCCTCGTGCAGAGCATCGACGCGCCTGATCATGTCGTCGTCGCCTCGCTCCCGAGCTTCCGCGTACACGTCCTTGGCGGCCTTCGCGAGAAGCGACATGGCTGCATGCAGACGCCGGCGGGCGAGAGGAGCATCCCAGCCGTGAGGCGGCACCTCGAGATCGTGGAACTGGCGTGTCAGCGAGTCCGCCCTGCGGCGGAAGACTCGGCGGATCCATGCGGCTATCCGTCGCGGTCGCATGAGCGCATCGTCTCTCAACGAACCGTCAGTGAGAACCCATTCTCGTCACGGAACGTGTTGTCGGCTGGCCCGAAGCCGCAGCGTCGCCCTCTGAGAGAGAGGACCGCGATTGGGGCGCTCTACGCGCCCAGTGTTACGTAACGCGCACGCCTCCGTAACACGCGCGCGAGTGTAACCCCACAAGTCAAGTTCACCATCTGTGACCAAGGAGAGTCGTTGTCCGAGAAGCGCCAGACCGGCCCGCAGGCCCGCCGCGACTTCCACGAGAACCGCATCGGACGCGAGAAGAACGGCGTCATGCGGTTCTGGTGGGCGGCCTGGTGGGCGGCAGCCGAACTCAAGCACCTGAGCCGCCGGGACGCGGCGAAGGCGCACGAGCAGGGACTCGCCTTGGCCGAGCAACTCGCGGCGTTCGCCCGCGGCCTCAACGACCAGCACCACGCACACCTGATGACCCAGAGAGGGGGTAGAAGCCGTGCCAGCGCCTGACCTGTTCAAGCTCAACCTGCCCACCGAGG
>NZ_JBITMP010000051.1:0-76904 GCF_044466425.1 Nonomuraea sp. NPDC049400 | reverse complement strand
CGCCCGGAATCGACAAATCCCGTTCCAAGCAACAACGCCAGTGGGCACTCGAGTCAGACTCCGGGCAACTCCTGCCCTTCAAGTCTCACTGTGGGTGCTTGCCGGCCCACCTACCCGTTGGCTACTCGGCTGAGAGGATCAGGCCGCTTGTCGGTACGCCTGTGCCTGCCGTGACCAGTACGTTCCGCACGTTCGCAAGCTGGTTGGCCGCCGTCCCCCTGATCTGGCGTACCGCCTCCGCTATGCCGTTCATGCCGTGAATGTAGGCCTCCCCCAGCTGGCCCCCATGTGGGTTGACCGGGAGCTTGCCGTCCAGCTCTATGTTCCCCTCCCTGAGGAAATCCGGGGACTCTCCTCGGTCGCAGAAGCCCAGTTCCTCGAGTTGGGCCAGGACGAACGGGGTGAAGTGGTCGTACAGGATGGCCGTTTGGATGTCTTTGGGGGATAAGTCGGTCATGTTCCAGAGTTGGTGGCCTACCAGAGACATTTCTGGGAGGCCGGTCATGTCGTCTCTGTAATAGCTGGTCATCATCATTTGGCCGGTGGCCGAGCCCTGGGCCGCTGCCGCGATCAGGGCGGGTGATCTGCGTAGGTCGCGGGCCCGCTCTGCCGACGTGACGACCAGGGCCACCGCGCCGTCGCTCTCCTGGCAGCAGTCGAGCAGGTGCAGCGGCTCCACGATCCACCTGGACGCCTGGTGCTCCTCCAGCGTGATGGGGCGCTGGTAGAACCAGGCGGCCGGATTGGTGGCCGCGTGCCGGCGCATGGCCACCGCCACCCGGCCGAAGTCCTCCGAGGTCGCGCCGTACGCATGCATGTAGCGGCGCGCGAACATCGCCACCCACGCCGCGGGCGTCATCAGGCCGAACGGCACGTGCCAGCTCATCTCCAGGCCCTGCGAGGTGGGCTCGCCGGTCAGGCGGCTGTTGGGCTGGCCGAAGCGGCGGCCCGAGCGTTCGTTGAAGGCGCGGTAGCAGACGACCGTCCGCGCCATTCCCGTGGCCACCGCCATGGCGGCGTGTGCCACGGTCCCGCAGGCCGCGCCGCCGCCGTACTCGACCCGCGAGAAGAACGTCAGGTCCCCGATCCCCGTCTCCCTCGCCACGGCGATCTCCTGGTTGGAGTCCTGGGTGTACGTCACCATGCCGTCCACATCGCCAGGCGACAGGCCCGCGTCGTCCAGTGCCGACAGCACGGCCTCGGCGGCGAGCCGCAGCTCCGAACGCCCCGACTGCTTGCTGAACTCGGTGGCGCCGATGCCGGCTATCGCGGTACGGCCGCTCAGCACCGCTTACCCTCCTCGACCAGGGTGACGGTTCCTGTGGCGTGGTCCCCCAGGCGCACCTTGCCCCGTACCTCCACCGTGAGCCGGCCGTCCTCGCGTGACACGACCGTCCCGTTGAAGGACAAGCGGTCCCCCGCGTACGCCGGCACGCCCAGCTTGACCGCGATGCGCTCGATGACGGCCTCGGGGCCCGCCCAGTCGGTGACGTACCGCTCGACCAGGCCCATGGTGGTCAGGATGTTGAGGAAGATGTCCTTCGAGCCCTGGGCCCGGGCTCCCTCGACGTCATGGTGGACCGGCGTGAAGTCCATGGTGGCCAGGGCCGTGGAGATGACCACGGTGGGCGTGAGGTCGATGGACAGCTCCGGCAGCGCCGCTCCGATCTCCATCACGCCTCCCCTGGCGTCCACATCGGGAGGACGAGCTGGCCGTCCATCCGCCGGTACGTCACGCGCAACGGCATGCCGACCACCACCTCCTCGATCGGGCAGTCCACAACGTTTCCGACAATCCGTACGCCCTCCGGCAGCTCCACCACCCCCACCACGAACGGCGTCTCCCTGCCGGGCACCGGGGGGTGATGGTGGACGACGTAGCTGTAGAGGGTTCCCCGGCCGCTCACGACCGTGTGGGAGCGGTTGGCCGAGCGGCAGCGGGGGCACATCGGGCCGGGCGGGTGGCGGAGCTCGCCGCAGTCGGCGCAGGTCTGGATGCGGAGCTCGCCCTGCTTCACGCCTTCCCAGAAGAACGCGGTGTCCTGGTTGATGGCGGGTTGGAGGGGGTATGTCCCGCTCTTCGCCGAAGAGCGCTCCCCGGCCCGTGGGCGAAATTTCAGGACCCGGAAGAGCATTTCGGCGACCGGCTCGTCGTCCTCGCTGCTGTACCAGGTGACCGTCCAGGTGGCGAAGAACCCCACCCCCAGAGCCGTCCGCTTGGGCCCGGCCAGGTCCGTGAACCGGGTGGCCGGGATCAGCCGCTCCCCGATCCGCGCGTACCGGTGGTAGGTCTGCTCGCAGTTGGTCGCCACCACGCCCGTGTAGCCGCTCGCGTCGAGCGCGGCCATCATGTCGTCCACCGGCGAACGGTCCTTGGCCGACCGCCGTACGCCCGGCATCGTCCACACCTGGGCCATCGCGGGCGGAGCGACCCCCTTCTCCAGGTACGCGGGGTTCTCGTCCCCCATGGCATCCAGCCAGTGCCTGATCATGGGGGCGTTCACGGGGTCGCGCGCCGGGGTGCCGCGTACCTCCCCCAGCGCCGCCTGCTTGCCGGCCAGCTCGTGCAGCTCCTCGTCGCCCATGGGAAGAGTCATCGCGGCGGCCTCGGCAGGCTCAGGCCGAGCATGGCGATCAGCTCCCGCTGCACCTCGTTCACCCCGCCGCCGAACGTCAGCACCACCGCCCCCTTCACCCCGTGGTCCATGCGTTCGAGCAGCTCGGCCGTCTCCGGGTCGGACGGGTCTCCGTACCTGGACAGAATGTCGCCGACGAGCCTGCCGATCTCCTGCATGCGTTCTGAGCCGTAGATCTTGGTGGCCGAGGCGTCGGGCGCGCCCAGCCAGCCGAGGTCCATGTTGGCGGCGACCTGCCAGTTCAGCAGTTCGTTGGTGCGGAAGGCCGCCCACACTCTGGCCAGCGCCCGCCGTACGTCCGGGTTCGCCGCCAGCCCCGTGCGGCGGGCCCAGGTGAGGAAGCGGTCATAGGTCTGGCCGAGGTTGCCTGCCGGGCCGAGGGTGACGCGTTCGTGGTTGAGCTGGTTGACGATCAGGTCCCAGCCCCGGTCCACCTCGCCGACCACCATGTTCACGGGAACGCGTACGTCGCTGTAGTAGGTGGCGTTCGTGTGGTGGCGGCCGTCCATGGTGACGATCGGCGTCCACGAGAAGCCGGGATCGTCCGTGGAGGCGATCATCATGGTGATGCCCTTGTGCTTCTTGGCCTCGGGGTTCGTGCGGGCGGCCAGCCAGATGTACTGGGCGTAGTGCGCGCCGCTGGTGAAGACCTTCTGGCCGTTGACGACGTAGTGCTCGCCGTCCAGCACCGCCGTGGTACGCAGGGAGGCCAGGTCGGTGCCGGCCTCGGGCTCGCTGTAGCCGATGGCGAAGTGGCACTCCCCCGCGAGGATGCGCGGCAGGAAGAGGTCCTTCTGCTCCTGCGTGCCGTACTGCATGAGTGTCGGCCCCACGGTCTGCACCGTGATGATCGGGTACGGGACGCCCGCGCGGGCTATCTCGTTGGCGAAGATCTGCTGCTCGAGGGGGCCGTAGCCGCCTCCTCCGTACTCCTTGGGCCAGCCGAGACCCAGCTTGCCGTCGCGGCCGAGGCGGCGGCAGTGCTCCATGTACGCCTCGCCGAACGGGTCCTCGGCGATCTTCCTGCGGTCGTCGGCCGTGAGGCAGCCTTGGAAGTACTCGCGGAGCTCGTCCCGGAGTGCGCGCTGGGCGGGGGTCAGGTCGATCAGCATCAGACGAGCGCTCCGATCAGGTCGAGCTGGGCGTCTGCGCCGCCGAGCAGGTGGGACAGGTGCTTGGCCTGGGCGAAGTAGCGGTGCAGCGGGTATGTCACGTCCAGCCCCAGGCCCCCGTGCAGGTGCTGGCAGGTGTAGAGGGCCGTGAACGCCTCGCTGACGTGGTACGCGGCCAGCGCCAGGTCCTGGTCGGCCGGCAGGCCCTCCCCCAGGCGCCAGACCGCCGACCACATGGCCACGTCCAGGGCCCGCGCCGCGATGTAGACGTCGGCGATCTGCATGGTCACGGCCTGGAACTCGGCCAGCGCCCGGCCGAACTGCTTCCTCGTCCTGACGTACCCGGTGGTCAGCTCCAGGGCGCCGGCCAGCACACCACTGGCCTGGGCGGCCACGGCCGCCATGAACAGCCGCCTGGCTCCGGT
The DNA here is from genome assembly GCF_044466425.1 of Nonomuraea sp. NPDC049400. Lineage (NCBI taxonomy): Bacteria > Bacillati > Actinomycetota > Actinomycetes > Streptosporangiales > Streptosporangiaceae > Nonomuraea > Nonomuraea sp. NPDC049400. Next base: position 72,731 of record NZ_JBITMP010000051.1, on the reverse strand, counting down.
GACCGCCTCGGGGCCCGCGACCCGCTCGGCCGGGGTGCCGTCGAGCACGATCGTGGCGGCGGGCTCGCCGGTGGAGGTGTACTCGGGGGTGGCGGGTGGCGACCCGACCAGGAACAAGCCCTCGTCGGCGCCGATCAGCACCGGGACCTCGGGGTAGGGCACCGAGACCTTGCGACCGGTCAACGCCCAGCCGCCGTCAACAGTCCTGGCGGCGGTCAGGGGCGGGTCGGCCAGCGCCCTCCCGGGCTCGCGAAGCGCGACAGTGGCCCCAGAGCTCAAGCGGCGCTGCTGGTCAAGGGTGCCGTAGTGGGCCAGGGTCAGCGTGCTCACCAACGTGGGCAGCGCGGGCACCGGGGCCGCGCGCGCACCCACCTCCCGCAGCACCACGGCCATCTCAACCGGGCCGAGCCCGGCTCCGCCCGCTTCCTCCGGCGCGCACACGCTCATGAGCCCGGCCTGCCACAATCGCTCGCCGTCCTCTTTGGCCAGCACCTCGGCCGCCAACTTCCGCAGGTCCTGTTGGGTTTCGTCCAGGTTGAAGTCCATTCACGTCTCCAAGAGGTGTTGCCTGCCGTGCCGTACGAACTCCTCCTCGATCCCCTTGACGTCCGCGTCGGTCAGCGGCCGGAGCCCCGAGCCCGTGCGCCGCCAGACCGGGTCGGCGGTGCGCCAGCCCTCGCTGGCGAGGACCCGTTTGAGGACCTTGTGCGAGGGCGTCTGGGGCAGATCCCCAGAAAGGCGGATAAATCGAGGCAAGGACTTCGCGCCCAGATCGCGGCGCGAAGCGAGGAACGCCGTGAACGCGTCCGGGTCGAAGCCGCCCTCCAGCACGAGCGCCGCCATGACCTGGTCGCCCGCCGCCGGGTCGGGCACCGGATAGACGGCCGCCTCCACCACCCCGGCGAACTCCCTCAGCGCCGCCTCGATGGGCGCGACGGCCAGGTTCTCGCCGTCCACGCGCAGGCGTTCGGTGCCGCGCCCGGCGAAGAACACGTAGCCGTCCTCGTCCGCGTACGCCAGGTCGCCCGACCAGTACGCGCCGTCCTTGATGCGCTCGGCGTCCGCCTCCGGGTCGTTGTAGTAGCCCTCGAACAATCCCGGCCCGGCGACGTTGACCAGCTCGCCGACGGCCTCCTCCGCGTTGAGCAGGCGGCCGTCCTCGATGCGGCCCGGCGGGCACGGGCTCCCGGTCACTGGGTCAAGTATCCGGACGCCCTCCGGCAGCCGCCCGAGGCATCCGGGCGGCCCGGACGGGTCGGGGCTGAGCGAGATGGCCGTCTCCGTGGACCCGAAGGCGTCGATCACCCGGCACCCGAACCGCTCCCCGAACCTCCTGGTCGCCACCGCGCTGCCCTCGTTCCCGAACGCGAGCCGCAGCGGATTGTCGGCGTCGTCCGCGCGTTCCGGGGTGGCCAGGACGTAGGAGAGGGCTTTGCCGACATAGTGCAGGTACGTGCAGCCGTACCGTCTGATGTCCGGCAGCAGGCCCGACGCGGAGAACCGGCGCCGCAGCACCAGCGCCGCCCCCGACGCCACGGCGGGGGCGTAGGCGGCCATCAGGGCGCCGGAGTGGAACAGCGGCATCGAGCAGTACACGACGTCGGCGGGCGTGAGCCGCGCCCCCAGGCTCATCCCGGGCAGGGCGAGCTTGCGTTGTGTGATCCGCACGGCGCGGGGGCGGCCCGAGGTGCCAGAGGTGAAGATCAGCATCACGAGGTCCCCGGGCGCATCCCCCGGTGTGGCAGGCGGCTCGAGCCCGACGGCGGACAGGGGCATCGCGTTCACCCCCAGCTCCGCGGACACCTGACCGGCCGCCGACACGTAGGGGGCGTCGGCCAGGAGCAGATCCACATCGGTGGCACGGACGTCGCGGATCAGCTCGTCGACCGACCGCGTCGGGTTCAGCGCGACGACCACGTGCCCGGACAGCGCCGCCCCGCCCACGAGGAACACCAGCTCCGGGACGTTCTCGCTGAGCACCCCGACGTGCAACCGGGCCCCACGCCCGGACAGCCAGGCCCCGGCAGCCCGGCAGGCGGCCACGTGCTCACGCCACGACCACGCCTTGTCCTCGAACATCAGCCCAGGTCGATCGTCCCAGGCCCGGGCGAGGAGCAGGGCCGCCAGCGTGTCCGCGGTCATCCAGGGCCTCCACCAAGCGCTCGGCCAACCGAATCGCAAACTAGAACAGATTCTAATATCTGTCTAGTGCCGCCCCATGCCGATAAGTCGGGACATATGCCTGTAACGCCGAGGACATGGGGCTATACGGCCACTTTGTGACCCGCGAGTAACAAGCCGCGATATCAAGAAATCAGATAACGTGTTCTTATGCGTACCACGCACGCGACGATCGCCGCGCCCTCCAGCGACACCGAGGGGACCATGGAGAGCCACCCCACGACGGGCGGGCACAGCGTCCGTACGCGCAGCCAGCACCAACGCCGCAAGCGCATCGTCCAGGCGGCCGCCGCACTCGCCTCGCGCGGCGGGGTCGAGGCCATGCAGATGCGCACGGTGGCCGAGCGCGCGGGCGTGGCGCTCGGCACCCTCTACCGCTACTTCCCCTCCAAGATGGACCTGGTGGTGGCGGTGGTCGGCGAGGAGATCGACCTGCTCGAAAGCAGCATCGAGCGCAGGCCGCCCGGGGCCGCCACCCCGTCGAGCCGCGCGGTGGACGTGCTGATGAGAGCGACGCGCGGGCTCATGCGCGAGCCGGAGCTGGCCGACGCGCTCATCCGCTCGCTGATCATGGCAGAGGTGCAGACGCCGTTCGGCGAGCGCATGACGGGGCTGCTGCTACGCGTCTCGGCCGACGGCCTGAGCCTCGAAGACGCGAGCGAGGAGCAGCTCGACCTCGCGGGCTCCCTGGCCAGCGTGTGGGTGCAGGAGCTCCTCGAGATGCTCCGCGGCCGCCGCACCTACGACCAGATCCAGCGCCGCATCGAAACCGCCGCGGCACGGCTTCTCGCCGGCATCTGAGAGCGTCATTTCCGGCTGCGGGTAGCCGTCGCGAACGTACGGCGGTACGCATGTGGTGAAACCCCCACCGCAGCCTGCAGGTGTTGCCTGAGGGAGGCCGGCGTTCCGAAGCCGGCGCGGTCCGCGATGCGGTCCACCGGGAGGTCGCTGGTCTCCAGCAGATGTCTGGCCAGGGCGACGCGCTGCTGGGTCAGCCACTGGCCGGGGCTCATCCCCACTTCCTGCCGGAAATGCCGGGTGAACGTGCGCCTGCTCATCCCGGCATGGCTCGCCAGATCGTCCAGCAGGAGCGGGGTGCCGAGCCGTTCCATGGCCCAGGCCCTGGTGGAGGCGGTGCCGACGTTCGACGGCTCGGGCACCGGATGCTCGATGTACTGCGCCTGGCCGCCGTCCCGCCACGGCGGCACCACGCACGCCCTGGCGACCTGGTTGGCGACCCGGCTGCCGTGGTCGCGGCGTACGAGGTGGAGGCAGAGGTCGACCCCGGCCGACGCGCCCGCCGAGGTGAGCACGTCGCCGTCGTCCACGAACAGCACGTCCGCGTCCATCCGCACCTTCGGGAACGCGGCGGCGAACCGCTTGGCGTGCCGCCAGTGCGTGGTCGCCGGGCGGCCGTCGAGCAGCCCCGCGGCCGCCAGCACGAACGTGCCGACGCAGATGGACACGACCCGGGTGCCGGGCCGGATCCTGGCGAGCGCTCCAGCGAGCGGGGCGGGCAGCGCGTCCTCGGCCGTGACCCCGGAGTACCACTCCGCGGCGGGCACCACCACCGTGTCCGCGCTCTCCAGCGCGCTCGCGTCGTGCTCGACCGCCACCGAGTAGTCGGCGGCGGTGGCGACGGGCCTGCCATCGGGCGTGCAGGTGACCACCTCGTAGAGCGGCTCGCCGCCAGGGCCCTTCGCGACGCAGAAGATCCGGGACGGCACGCTCAGCTCGAACGGGATGACGCCGTCGACGGCAAGGACGGCAACTCGATGCATGGCCCGATTCTTACACATCATGGCCTTTGGGCCACTCGCGGGCTTCCCCTGGAACCAGGAGGCTGGCCTCATGAAGATGAAAGCGATCAGCCAGGACACCCTCGGCGGCCCCGAGGTGCTGAAGACAGTCGAGGTCGACAAGCCGGTTCCGGGCCCGACCGAGGTGCTGGTGCGGGTGGAGGCCGCAGGGCTGAACCCGACCGACTGGAAAACCCGCCAGTCGGGCGGCTTCCTGGCGGACAGACTTCCGTTCGTACTCGGCTACGACGTATCGGGCGTGGTCGAGGCCTCTGGTTTCGGGCAGGCGCTCTACAAGCCGGGCGACGAGGTGTTCGGCATGCTGAAGTACCCGGACGCGCACGGCGCCTTCGCCGAGTACGTGACCGCGCCGTCCCGGCATTTCGCGCGCAAGCCCGCCAATATCGACCACGTCCACGCCGCCGGGATACCGCTCGCCGGGCTGACCGCGTACCAGGCGCTGGTGGACGTCGCCGGACTGAAGGACGGGCAGCGCGTGCTGATTCACGCCGCCGCGGGCGGGGTGGGGCACCTCGCGGTCCAGATCGCCAAGGCGCGCGGCGCCTATGTGATCGGGACGGCCAGCGCGGCCAAGCACGAGTTCCTGCGCGGCCTGGGTGCCGACGAGCTGGTCGACTACCGTAACGAGGACTTCACCGAGGTCGTGCGGGACGTGGACGTGGTGCTCGACACCATCGGCGGCGACTACGGGCCGCGCTCGCTGCCCACCTTGCGCCGGGACGGCGTGATCGTCTCGCTGGTGCTCAGGGAGCTCGACCCCGGCTTCCACGAGCGGGCCACCGAGCTGGGCATCCGCTCGGAAGCCGTGCTGGTGGAGCCGGACCACGCCGCGATGCGCGCGCTCGCGGCACTGGCCGAGGCGGGCCGGCTGCGGGTGGAGATCGCCGCTGCCCTCCCGCTGGCGGAGGCCGCCAAGGCCCATGAGCTCGGCGAGACGAACCGCACCACCGGCAAGATCGTCCTCACCGTCCCCCACTGACGTCTGTCCCCGGTCAGATGCCCGCGTGGAGCGGGAGCTCGTCGTGGGCCTCCTCAGCAGGCTCAGAGCGTTCCGGCTTGAGCACCGTGAGCGCGATGACGAAGGACACCGCGACGAGGGCCGTCCCGATCAGGAACGCGAGCTGGTACCCGCCGGTCAGCGCCTCCGCCTCGGACCGGCCCTCGGCGGCGAGCCCGCCGGTCCGGGTGGCCGACAGCGTGGCCAGCACGGCCAGCCCCATCGCGGCGCCCACCTGCGTGGTCGTGTTCACCAGGCCCGAGGCCAGTCCGGCGTCGTCCCGCGTGGCGCCGGACATGGCCAGCGCGGCCAGCGCCGGGAACGCGCCGCTGATTCCCACACCGAGCAGCAGCGTCGCGGGCAGCACGTCCACCAGGTAGCTCCCGTCCACCGGGACCCGGGCGAACAGCGCCAGCCCGGCGGCGATCAGCACCAGCCCGCCCAGCAGGGTGGTCCTGGCGCCGAACCGGGTGACCAGCCGCTCGGAGTAATACAGCGACAGCACCCCCATCAGGACACTCTGCGGCAGGAACGCCAGGCCCGTGGCGAGCGAGTCGTACCCGAGCACCCGCTGCAGATACAGCGTCCCCAGGAAGAACATCCCGAACATGCCGGCCACGGTCAGCGCCTGGATGGCGTTCGCGCCGGAGACGTTCGCGGAGCGGAAGATCCGCAGCGGGACCAGCGGCTCGCGGGCCTTGGCCTCGCGCAGCACGAACAGCAGGAGCAGCAGAACGGAGGCGCCCCCGAGCGACAGCGTCTGCGCCGAGCCCCAGCCCAGCTCGGCGGCGGGCTTGACGATCGTGTAGACCCCCAGCATCAGGGCCGCGGTGATAAGTACGGCGCCCAGCAGGTCGGCGCCCCGGCCGAGGCCGGCGCCCCGGTCCCTGGGCAGCAGCCGAACGGACGCCACGCCTGTGGCCAGCCCGATGGGGATGTTCACGAAGAAGATCCAGTGCCAGTTGATGCCCTGCGTGAGCACGCCGCCGGCCAGCAGCCCGATCGAGCCGCCCGCGGAGGCGACGAAGCTGTAGAAGCCGAGTGCCTTGGCACGCTCGCGCGGCTCGGGGAACATGGTGACGATCACGCCCAGGATGACGGCCGAGGTCATCGCGCCGCCGACGCCCTGCACGAACCGCGCGGCGATCAGCACCTCCTGGCTGCCCGCCAGCCCGCACGCCAGCGAGGCCAGCACGAACACCGCCAGCCCGGCGAGGAAGACGCCCCTGCGCGAGGTCAGGTCCCCCAACCGGCCCGCCAGGAGCAGCAGGCCGCCGAAGGCGATCAGGTACGCGTTCACGACCCAGGCGAGGCTGGACTGGGTGAAGCCCAGGTCGTTCTGGATGGCGGGCAGCGCCACGTTCACCACGGTGACGTCGAGGACGATCATCAGCATGCCGGTGCACAGCACGGCCAGCGCCATCCAGCGCGAAACGTTCGGCTTCATGGTCATTCCTTCTGGGCCGTAAATGGTTCGCTCTAATGGACCGGCCGTGAGGTGGAAACTCATCGGTCTGTCAGTGGCAGCGTCTATACAGGGGGTATGACCGACAAGCCGACAACCGAGGAGTTCCTCCGGCAGGCTGATCCGATGCGGCGCGAGCTGCTCGCGCACTGCTACCGGATGATGGGCTCGGTGCACGACGCGGAGGACCTCGTCCAGGAGACCTACCTGCGCGCGTGGCGGGCCTACGACGGCTTCGAGGGGCGCTCCTCGCTGCGTACGTGGCTCTATCGCATCGCCACCAGCGCCTGCCTGACCGCGCTCGACAGCCGCGGCAGGCGGCCGCTCCCCACCGGTCTCGGCGCCCCCAGCACCGAACCGGCCGCTCCCCTGGTGCAGAACAACGAGGTGCCGTGGCTGGAGCCCGTGCCCGACGCGCTGGCGGGCGCAGCCGGCGACGACCCTGCCTCGATCGTGACCTCGCGCGAGAGCATCAGGCTCGCCCTCATCGCCGCGCTGCAGCACCTGCCGCCCCGGCAGCGCGCGGTGCTGGTCCTGCGCGACGTGCTCAAGTGGAAGGCCGCCGAGGTGGCCGAGGCGCTGGAGACGTCCACCGTGGCCGTCAACAGCATCCTCCAGCGGGCCCGCGCCCAGCTCAACCAGGTGCAGCCGAGCCCCGACGACCCGGTCGAGCCTCTGTCGCCCGAGCAGCGGGCCCTGCTCGAGCGTTACGTGGCGGCATTCGAGAGCTACGACTTCGACAGCCTGGTCTCCCAGTTCACCAAGGACGCGATCTGGGAGATGCCGCCCTTCGTCGGCTGGTACCAGAAGGCGGAGACGATCGTGGAGCTCATGAAGACGCGGTGCCCCGCCAAGGGCCCCGGCGATCTCAAGCTGGTGCCGGCCGCCGCCAACGGTCAGCCGGCCTTCGCCATGTACTTGCGCGAGGACGGCGTCCACCGGCGGTTCTCGCTCATGGTGGTGACGCTCTCCGGGGAGCGGATCAGCCACGGCGTCATGTTCTTCGAGAAGAAGCTGTTCGAGACGTTCGGCCTGCCAGAGGTGCTGGAGGGTTCCGCGGCAAAGTAGAACGCGTTACAGTCGGCGCCAGAGCATCGTTCTGGAGGCGCCTGTGGGCACACCTGTGATCGTCGAGGCCGTTCGCACTCCCATCGGCAAGCGGGCGGGCCGGCTCGCCGGGCTCAAGCCACAACAGGTCCTGGCCACCGCGATGAACGGGCTCGTCCAGCGCTCCGGGATCGACCCGGCGCTCGTCGGTCAGGTGTTCGCCGGGTGCGTGACGCAGGCGGGCGAGCAGGGCGGGCACATCGGGCGATACTCGTGGCTGTATGCCGGGCTGCCCTACACAGCCGGGGTGACGACCGTGGACGCGCAGTGCGGGTCGTCGCAGCAGGCGGTGCACCTCGCGGCGGCGTTGGTGAGCTCGGGCGTGATCGAGGCGGGCATCGGGTGCGGCGTCGAGGTGATGAGCCGGGCCCCGCTCGGCAGCAACGTGGCGCCCGCCAGGGCCAAGCCGGACGACTGGAGCATCGACCTGCCCGACCAGTTCACCGCCGCCGAGCGGATCGCGCGGCGGCGCGGGCTGACGCGCGAGCGGCTCGACTGGTTCGGGGCGCGCTCGCAGCGGCTGGCGGCCAAGGCGTGGGCCGACGGGCGGTTCGAGCGGGAGATCGTACCCGTCGGGGACGTACGCAGGGACCAGGGACTGCGCGAGACCACGGTCGAGACACTGGCCAAGCTCAAGCCCGTCGCCGAGGGCGCGCTGCACACCGCGGGCACCTCGTCGCAGATCTCCGACGGCGCCGCCGCCGTGCTGGTCATGAGCGAGGAGGCGGCCGCGCGGCACGGGCTGCGGCCCAGGGCGCGGATCCTGGCGCAGGCGCTCGTGGGCGCGGAGCCGCACTACCACCTGGACGGGCCGGTGGAGGCCACGGCCAAGGTGCTGGCGGCGGCCGGGATGACGATCGGCGACATCGACAGGTTCGAGGTGAACGAGGCGTTCGCGTCGGTCGTGCTGTCGTGGGCGAGCGTGCACGAGCCCGACTTCGACCGCGTCAACGTCAACGGAGGCGCCATCGCGCTCGGGCATCCGGTCGGCGCCACGGGCGCGCGGCTGATCACCACGGCGCTGCACGAGCTGGAGCGCTCGGATTCGGCCACCGCCCTGGTCACGATGTGCGCCGGCGGTGCGCTGGCCACGGCCACCGTCCTGGAGCGGGTCGGTTAGAACAACGAGATGGGGCGTATGAAGAGCAGACGCAGGCCGTACTCCGAGCAGCGGCCGCAGGATCTCGGCGGCGGGGTGTGGAGCGTGCCGGTGCCGATCCCGGGCAACCCGCTCGGCTACACCCTCGTCTACGCCGTCGAGTCGCCCAAGGGGCCGGTGCTGGTCGACGCCGGGTGGAACCATCCGGACGCCTGGGAGGCGCTCAGCGGCGGGCTGGCGGCGCTCGGGCTCGACGTGAGCACGGTGCGCGGGGTGGTCGTCACCCATTTCCATCCCGACCACGCGGGGCTCGCCGGGCAGGTCAAAGAGCGGTCCGGGGCGTGGATCGCCATGCACGAGAACGACGCGGCGCTGGTCAGGCTCATGCACGAGTATCCGGCCGACGAGCACGAGAGCTTCCAGTCCGACATGCTCAGGCGGGCGGGCGCCGACCCCGGCGAGGTGCGGCAGGCGGTGAGCCGCCCGACGCCGCCCGCCCTGCCCGACCGCGAGCTGCGCGACGGCGACCTGGTGGACCTGCCGGGGCGCAAGCTGCGGGCCGTGCACACGCCCGGCCACACCCCCGGGCACATCTGCCTGCACCTGGAGGACGCCGACCGGCTGTTCACCGGCGACCACGTCCTCCCCGACATCACTCCCCACGTCGGGATATATCCGTACGACCGGGACGATGTCGATCCATTGGGTGACTTCCTGGACTCCTTGGCCCGGGTCGGCGAGCTGGGGCCGCTCGACGCCCTCCCCGCACATGAGTGGATATTTCCGGATGTGGCCGCGCGAGCCGCCGAGATCCGCCACCATCACGAGGAGAAGCTCGAACGGCTGCGCGCCCTCCTGGCCCAGCGGCCGGAGCCGCAGACCATCTGGGAGGTCGCCGCGATGATGACGTGGAACAGGCCATGGGACGACCTGTCCCCCATGCTGAGAGGCATGGCGGCCGGGGAGGCCGCGGCGCACCTGCGCGCCCTGGAGGCCAGGGGCGAGGTTCGCCGGGTCCCCGGTGTCGATCCGGTCCGCTTCCAGGCTCTAGACTCCTAGACATCCGATGTCTAGGGAGAGAAGCGTGGCGGTCACCGACGCGGCCATCGACAAGATCAAGCAGATGATCGTCTCCGGCGAGCTGGCTCCAGGCGACCGGCTGCCCAAGGAGGCCGACCTCGCCGAGCGCCTCGGCCTGTCACGCAACTCGCTGCGTGAGGCCGTGCGCGCGCTGTCCCTGATCAACGTGCTCGACGTACGTCAGGGCGACGGCACGTACGTCACCAGCCTGGAGCCGCGCCTGCTCCTCGACACCATGTCGTTCGTGCTCGACCTGCACCGCGACGACACGGTGATCCAGTTCTTCGAGGTCAGGCGCATCCTGGAGCCGGCCGCCACAGCCATGGCGACCGAGCTGATGACCGACGAGGAGATCGCGGAGCTGCGACTGATCCTCGAGTCCCTGCCCGCCGAGCCCACGGTCGAGGAGCTGGTGGCCAACGACCTCCAGTTCCACCACCGGATCGCGCGGGGATCGGGCAACAGCGTGCTCTGCTCGTTCATCGAGAGCCTGTCAGGTCCGACCACTCGGGCCCGGATCTGGCGCGGGCTCACCCAGGAGGGCGCGATGGACAAGACGCGGGAGCAGCACACCGCGATCTACGAGGCCATCGCCGCCCGCCAGGCCGACGTCGCCCGCTCCTGGGCGACCGTGCACGTGGCGGGCGTGGAGTCGTGGCTGCGCAAGGCGCTGGAGCTGGACTGATCGCCAGGCACATACCGTCGTAGCTACTCAAGGGCCTCGAAACCCGTTCACGAGGCTTTCACGACGTTGAACGAGACCGGCGGGAGCACCACGTTCAGCCGGTCCCCGTCGATCGTCGCGCCGGGGACCGCGCGGGGCTCGACGCGGCGCGGGTCGCGCTCGGTGTTACGGGCGGACTGGTCGTCGTCGGCGACCGTGACGTGCGAGATCCCCGTGGGCCGTGGCAGGCCGCGCAGGTCGATGGCCAGCGGCAGCGGAGTCTCGCCGCGGTTCACCGCGAAGACCGACAGCTCGCCCTCGTCCAGGGTGGCGGCGGCGGCCAGCACGGGCACCTCGCCGTAGCGCTCGGTCGGCATGGCCGGGGCCGTGGCCTGCACCCGCAGCACCCGCCCTCGGGCGTGGGCGGCGGTGAGGGCGAACGGGTGGAAGATCGTCTGCCGCCACGCGAGGCCGCCCGGCTCGGTGCGGATGGGGGCGATCACGTTGGCCAGCTGAGCCTGGCAGGCGATGCCGACCCGGTCGGCATGGTTGAGCAGGGTGATGAGCAGGCTGCCGACGACCGCGGCGGCGGCCACGTCGTACTCCTCCTCGATGATGCGCGGCGCGTGGGCCCAGTCGAGGCTGCCCTCGCCCCTGAACAGGCTGTGCGACCAGACGTTCCACTCGTCGAAGGAGACCTTGAGCCGCTTGCGGCTGCCGAGCTTGGCCGCCACGTGGTCGGCGGTGGCCACCACGCCCTGGATCTGCTGCTCCATCTCCACCGCCGAGGCCAGGTAGCTGGCCCGGTCGCCGGTCACCGCGTCGTAGTAGGCGTGCGTGGAGATGTAGTCGACCTGGTCGTAGCAGTGCTCCAGCACCGTCGCCTCCCACGAGCCGAACGTGGGCATCCGCATGTTGGAGCTGCCGCAGGCGACCAGCTCGATGCTCGGATCCACCCGGCGCATGGCCTTGGCCGTCTCGAAAGCGAGCCTGCCGTACTCTTCCGCGGTCTTCCCGCCGATCTGCCAGGGGCCGTCCATCTCGTTGCCCAGGCACCACACCTTGATGCCGTACGGCTCGCGTACGCCATGCTTGACGCGCAGGTCGGACCAGCGGGTGCCGCCCGGGAAGTTGGCATATTCGAGCAGGTCCCTGGCCGCGCGCACGCCTCTGGTGCCCAGGTTGACCGCCATCACCGGCTCGGCCCCCACCTCCCCCAGCCAGGCCATGAACTCGCCCAGCCCGAACGCGTTCGTCTCGATCTGCCGCCACGCCAGGTCCAGCCTCGTGGGCCGCTCCGGCGCCGGCCCGACGCCGTCCTCCCATTCGTAGTTGGACACGAAGTTGCCGCCCGGATAGCGAACGGCCGTCACGCCCATCTCCCGCGTCAGCTCGATCACGTCACGCCGCAGTCCGTCGCCGTCGGCGCTCTCGTGCCCGGGCTCGAACACGCCCGTGTAGACGCACCGCCCCATGTGCTCGACGAACGATCCGAACAGCCGCCGTTCCACCGGACCCACCTCGAACGCCGGGTCCAGCGTGAGCTTGGCGGATTCCATGGGCAGTCCTCCTTCATTCAGGTTGCCCCATCTATACATCGTTGTATTCAACGTTGTAAAGAACCGCATACACTTTCTGTCCATGGACAAAGCTCGCGTCGGCCTCAAGGACGTGGCCCGCCTGGCCGGCGTCTCGGTGAAGACCGTTTCCAACGTGGTGAACGGCTACGTGCACGTCACACCGGCCACCAGGACGCGGGTCGAGGCGGCCATCAAGGAGCTCAACTACCGGCCCAACCTGTCGGCCAGGAACCTGCGGCAGGGCCGCACCGGGATCATCGCCCTGGCCGTGCCCGAGCTGGACACCCCGTACTTCGCGGAGCTGGCCAGGTTCGTGGTGGCGGCGGCGGAGGAGCGGGGGCTGACGGTGCTGATCGACCATACGGGCGCCTCGCGCGAGCGCGAGCAGCTCGTCGCCGAGGGCTTCCGCGCCCGCCTGATCGACGGCCTGATCTTCAGCCCGCTGGCGCTGACGCCCGAGGACCTGGCCGCCCGCATGGACGACACGCCGATGGTGCTGTTGGGCGAGCGGATCTACGAAGGTCCGGCCGACCACATCGTGGTGGACAACGTGGCGGCGGCCAAGGAGGCGACCCTGCACCTGGCCTCGCTCGGTCGCCGCCGCATCGCCGCCATCGGGGCCAAGGACGACGAGGCGGCGGAGACGTCCCGGCTGCGCCTCGAGGGCTACCGCCGGGCACTGAAGGAGGCGGGGCTGCCGCCGGACGACCGGCTGGTGGTCCCCGTGGAGGCGTACCACCGGGCGGACGGGGCCCGCGCGATGGCCGAGCTGCTCGACTCCGGCGCGGCGCCCGACGCGGTCTTCTGCTTCAGCGACCTGCTGGCCCTGGGCGCCCTGAGGACCCTGCTCGAGCGCGGTCTCGCGGTGCCGGGTGACGTGGCGCTGGCCGGCTTCGACGACATCGAGGACGGCCGGTACGGCACCCCCACCCTGACCACGATCTCCCCCGACAAGCAGGCGATCGCCGGCCAGGCGGTGGACCTGCTGGCCGAGCGCATGGCCGACGTATCCAGACCGGCACGTGAGATCCGGGTGCCGTACCGGTTGATGATCCGGGAGAGCACGGGCGGGTAGTACCCCTGTCGTGTCCGACAAACTGGAGCGATACCGGAGTAAACGCGACGCCAGCCGCACCCCCGAGCCCATCCCCTCGTCGCCGCCCTCCACCGGAGCCGGCAACGCGTTCGTCATCCAGGAGCACCACGCCCGTTCCCTCCACTGGGACCTGCGCCTGGAGCGCGACGGCGTCCTCGTCTCCTGGGCCGTCCCCAAGGGCCTGCCCGCCGACCCCGGCACGAACCACCTGGCCGTGCAGACGGAGGACCATCCGATGGAGTACCTCACGTTCCACGGCGAGATCCCCAAGGGCGAGTACGGCGGCGGCACGATGACCATCTGGGACACCGGCACGTACGAGACGGAGAAGTGGTCGCATCGCGAGGTCAAGTTCGTCCTGCACGGGAAGCGCGCCTCCGGGCGTTTCGTGCTCTTCCAGACGCGGGGGAAGAACTGGATGATCCACCGCATGGACGCCCTGGCCCGGGACCCGTTCCCGCAGGTCGAGCCCATGCTTCCGACGGAACGCGCCAAGCCGCCGAAAGACGTCCCGGCCTACGCCTTCGAGTTCGCGTGGGGCGGGCGGCGGCTGCTCGTGCCCATCGAGGGCGGGCGCACCACGGCCGCGCGGGAGCATCCGTGGCTGCGGGAGCTGGCGAGGTCGTTCGGCAGCCGCACGGCGATGCTGGACGGGGAACTGGCCACGCTGGGGGGCGCCGAGATCCTGGTGTTCTACGACCTGCTGTACGACGACGGCCGTTCGCTGGTCGACCAGCCGTACACGGTCCGGCGGGCGGCGCTGGAGGCGCTGGAGCTGGCGGGCGGCCACTGGCAGACCGCCCCGTCGTGGCCGGGCGAGGCGGACCCCGTGCGCCAGGCCGCCCGCGAGCAGGGGTTGCCTGGGATCGTGGCCAAGCGCCTCGACTCCCCGTACGAGCCGGGGCCGTCGAAGTCCTGGCTGTTCCTCCCCTCCTGACGCCGCCCCGGGCGGACCGGGGCGCGGTGCGTGGCGGCCCCTCCGCTGTCGAGCCGCTGTAACGACCTTGACCTCAGCGCCAGCGCCACCCAGCCGCTGCGACGATCTCAGCGCCACCGCCGCCCAGCCGCTGGAATGACCTCAGCGCCACCGCCACCGCCTCGCGAGGGACGGGCGCACGCCCCACCACCGTGACGCCCGCCGATGGGACAGCGAGCCGCCCCACCCCGGAGCAGCCGCGACGTCCAGCGGCAGCGCCGTCGCCGTGCCTGGCCAGGGATCGCCCTACCGTCCGGCGGTCGTGAAGCCCTCCGGCCTCAGCCGGCCCCTTCCGACGACAGCAGGCCCTCCGTCTTCAGCTCCTCCCACACCTCGTCCGGGACCGGGCGGGACCACAGGGCCGCGTTCGTGGTGACCTCCTCGGGTGAGCGGGCGCCCAGGACGACCGAGGCGACGGCCGGGTGGCGCAGGGGGAAGGCCATGGCCGCCTGGGGCAGCGTGACGCCGTGGCGCTCGCAGACCTCCGCGATCCTCGTCGCCTTCTCCAGCAGCGGCGCCGGGGCGGGCTGGTAGTTGTACGTGCCCGACGGCCGCGGCGTGGCCAGGATGCCGCTGTTGAAGACGCCCGCCGCCAGCACCCTGACCCCGCGCCGGGCGCACTCCTCAAGGAGCGGCAGGCCGGACTGGTCGAGCAGGGTGTAGCGGCCCGCGAGCATGACGACGTCGATGGAGGTCTCCTGGACGAAGCGCAGCGGCGCCTGCCACTGGTTCATCCCGACGCCGATCGCCTTCACCACACCCTGCGCCCGCAGCTCGGCCAGCGCCGGGTACGCCTCCGCGAGCGCCTGCTCGAGGTGGTCATCGGGGTCGTGGATGAGCGCTATGTCGACGGACGGGAGCCCGAGGCGGGCCAGGGACTCCTCCAGGGACCTGCGTACGCCGTCGCCGGAGAAGTCCCACACCCGTTGGAGCTCGGCGGACACGTTGAAGCCCTCGTCGTCGTGGCCGCCCTGCGATGGCGCGGGCACCAGCAGGCGCCCGACCTTCGTGGAGAGGACGTAGCCCGAGCGGCCTTTGAGTGCGGCGCCGAGGCGGCGCTCCGAGAGGCCGAGCCCGTAGTGGGGCGCGGTGTCGAACAGGCGCACCCCGCTGTCCCACGCCGCGTCGATCGCGGCGCGCGCCTGCTCCTCCGGCACCTCCTGGAACAGGTTGCCGATCGGAGCCCCGCCGAAGCCGTGACGCGACAGCTCCAGTCCGCCACCGTCACGCCCAGCCCCCGCTCCGCCGACCGCGCCACTCTCACGCCCGGCCCGCGCACCGCCGACCGCGCCACCGTCACGCCCAGCCCGCGCACCGCCGACCGCGCCACCGTCACGCCCAGCCCGCGCACCGCCGACCGCGCCACCGTCACGCCCAGCCCGCGCACCGCCGACCGCGTCGCCTTCCGAACCGGCCCGGTCCTCACCGGGCGCGCCGGTCTGAGGCTCATTGATCCCGCTCAATCCTGTGCCTTTCCGCCCGCGATCCGACTGATCATCAGTGCGACGAGGATGATCCCGCCGTAGATCACCGGCTGCCAGAAGCCCGAGACGCCGATGAGGGTCAGGATGTTCTGGACAAGACCGATCACCAGCACACCGGTGAGCGCCCCCAGGATCGTGCCCTTGCCGCCGTCCATGCTCACGCCGCCGATGACCGCCGCCGCGAACACCATGAAGATCCATCCGACACCCTGGTTGTTGCCGATCGCCCCGAGACGGCCGGTCTCCAGGATCCCGGCCAGCGCCGCCAGCGTGCCGCCCAGGATGAACACCCCGTACAGCACCCGATCCACCCGGATGCCGGCGGCGCGGGCAGCGTCGGCGTTGCCGCCGATCGCGTAGAGCGCGCGGCCGAGCCTCAGGTAGCCCAGGCCGAAGATGCCCGCCGCGAACAGCGCCCCGGCGATCCAGATGGCGGCGGGCAGGCCGAACCACACGGCGCTGCCCAGGTAGAGGATCGAGTCGGGGAGCTGGAAGAGCGTCTTCCCCTCCGTCGGCCCCTGCAGGAAGCCGTGCAGGATGATCAGCATCGCCAGCGTGACGATGAACGCCGACAGCTGGAACCTGATGATCAGGAAGCCGTTGAACGCCCCGATGGCCGCGCCGATCAGCAGGGCCAGCGGGATCACCAGCGCGCCCGGCAGCCCGATGCCGAAGCCGCCCGCCGCCGCCGGGATCACCAGCATCACCGCGATGGCCGGCGCGGTGCCGACCGTCGACTCCAGCGAGAGGTCGAACTTGCCGGCGATGAGGATCATCGCCTCCGCCAGCACGAGGAGCGAGATCGCCGCCTGCTGCTGGAGCACGTTCGTGAGGTTGCCCGCCGTCAGGAAGGTCGGGTCGAGGAACGCGCCCACGACGAGCAGGATCACGATCACCGGCACCAGCGTCAGGTCACGGAACCTGGCCAGGCGTACCCGAGGGGCCGGCGCAGTCAAAGTGGTCAATCTTCTATGCCTTCCATCACGGCCACGAGCTCGTGGTCCGTCCAGCCACGCGGCACGTCCTTCACGACCCTGCCGTGGAACATCACCAGCACCCTGTCGCAAATGCGCAGGTCGTCGAGCTCATCGGAGACCACCACGGCCCCGGCTCCGCGCTCGACCGCGTCCTCGACGGCGCCGAGCAGGGCCTGTTTGGCCTTGACGTCGACGCCGGCGGTCGGGTTGATCACGACCAGCACGGTCGGATCGTCCACGAGCGCCCGCGCGAACACCACTTTCTGCGCGTTGCCTCCGGACAGATCGCCGACCGGCTGGTCGGGCCCTTCCGTCTTGATGTCGAGGTTCTTGATCAGCTCGTCGGCCCTGGCCCGGCGGCGTGCCGGCGACACGATCCCGTACCGGCCCAGCTTGCGGGCGATCGGGAACGTGGCGTTCTCCCCCACCGAGAGCAGCGGGACGAAGCCCTCGTGGTGGCGGTCCTCCGGCACGAACCCGAGGCCGGCCCGCATGGCGGCGGGCACGTCACCCGGCTTGACCTGGGTGCCGTTGACGGTGACCGTGCCGGAGTCGGCCTTGCGCAGCCCGACCAGGGTCTCGGCCAGGCCGACCTTGCCGCTGCTCGCGGATCCGGCCAGGCCGACGACCTCACCCGATTTAACGGAAATATCAACATCTGCGTAGCGGCCGCCGAGCGAGAGGCCCTCGCCCGACAGCACCACCGTGGCGCCGGGCGTGCGGGCGCGCGACTCGTACGCCGCCGTGGCCTCGCCCGTCATCGCGGCGACCAGCTCGTCGTGCGGGAAGCCGGCCACCGGCCTGGTCACGATGTGCCGCGCGTCGCGGAAGACCGTGACGCTCTGGCAGATCTCGTAGACCTCGTCGAGGTGGTGGGAGATGTACATCATCGTGACGCCCTGCTCGCGCAGCGAGCGCATGCGGGCGAACAGCCGCTCGATGGCCGGCCCGTCGAGCCTGGCGGTCGGCTCGTCGAGGATGATGAACCTGGCGCCGAACGACAGCGCGCGGGCGATCTCCACGAGCTGGCGCTGCTCGACGGTCAGGTCGCCGGCCAGCGCCTGCGCGTCGACGTCCACCTCGTACGTCTCCAGCAGCTCGCGAGCCCTGGTCCGCAGCGCCCGCCAGTTGATCTTGGCGCCCTTGGCCGCCTGGCGGTTGAGGAAGAGGTTCTCGGCGACCGTGAGCGCAGGGATGATCGTGGACGTCTGGTAGACGCAGGCAACGCGCTGCCGCCAGGCGTCACGGTCGGCGAGGGCGGGCGCCGGCTCTCCCGAGAACAGCACCTCGCCCTCATCGGCCGGCTGGAGCCCGGTGAGGATCGACACCAGGGTGGACTTCCCCGCGCCGTTCCTGCCGACGAGCGCATGGGTCTCACCCTCGGCGATCGCGATCCCCGCGCCGTTGAGCGCGACGGTCGGGCCGAAGCGCTTGACGACATTTCGAGCTTCAACGTGATTTTTCATCACTTGACCTGATTACCCCAAAGGCTCTTGTCGTCCACGTTGTCCTTTGTCACGAGCGGCGCGGCGAGCTGGTCCTCCAGGCCGTTCGGGAGCTGGATGATCGTGCTGTCGTGGTCGGTCGGGCCGGGCTTGAACGTCTTGCCCTCCAACGCGGCCTTGGCGTAGAACAGCGCGTACTTGGCATACAGGTCGGCCGGCTGCGACACCGTGGCGTCGATGTCGCCCCTGCGGATCGCCTCGTACTCCTGGGGGATGCCGTCGTTCGACACCACGACGATGTGCTTGGGGTCGCTCGGCGGGAAGAGCCGACCCTTCTGCTTCAGCGTCTGCAGGGTCGGGGCCAGGTGGGCGCCGCCGGCGTGCATATAGATGCCCTTGATGTCAGGGTTCTGCTCGAGGCGGGTCTGCAACATTGATGCGGCCTTGCTGCCCTCCCACTCGGTGGGCTCGCTGAACACCGTGATGCCGGGGAACTTGGTCTTCATGCACTCGAGGAACGCCTCCGACCTGTCACGGCCGTTGATCGAGCTGAGCGCGCCCTGGAGCTGCACGACCTTGCCCTTGCCGCCCAGCTTCTCGCCGAGGAACTCGCAGGCCTTCGTCCCGTACGCGCGGTTGTCGGCGCGTACGACCATGTAGACCTTGCCCTTGTCCGGACGGGTGTCGACGGTCACGACGGGGATCTTCTTGTTCTCCAGCTGCTGCAGGAGGTTGGCGATGGCGCCGGTGTCCTGCGGGGCCATGACGATCGCCTTGGCGCCCTGGCCGACCAGCGCCTGCACGTTGTTGACCAGCTTGGCCACGTCGTTCTGCGAGTTCGTGGCGGGCATGAGGTCCGCCTTGAGCTCGCCGGCCATCTGAGGGACGTACTTGATGTAGGAGTTCCAGAAGTCGGTGTCGGCCCGCGGGTGGTCGATGCCGATCTTCCCGCCGCCGCCACCTCCTCCCGTCGTTGCGCCGGAGCCACACGCGGTGACGACCGCCAAGAGGGCCGCTGCCGCGACCGCCGATCCGAACTTCATTGGGGGGTACCTTCCTTAGTTGGTTGCCCTGAGCCGGAGCCCCTGCATTCCGCCGTCGACCGCGAGCGCGGTCCCGGTGGTCGCGCCGGCTTCTGGGCTGGCGAGGTAGGCGATCGCCGCGGCGACTTCCTCCGCCCTGACCAGGCGGCCCATTGGCTGCCTGGCGTTGAGTGCGGCCCGCTCCGCCTCCGGGTCGTCGGCCGTGTCGAGCAGCCTGCCGACCCACGGGGTGTCCGCGGTGCCCGGGTTGACGCAGTTGACCCGAATGCCCTCACGGATGTGGTCCGCGGCCATCGCGAGCGTCAGCGACAGCACCGCGCCCTTGGTCGCGCTGTAGAGCGCCCGTTGCGGCAGCCCGGCGGTGGCCGCGACCGAGCAGGTGTTGACGATCGAGGCGTGCTCGGACCTCCTGAGGTACGGCAGCGCCGCCCGCGCGACCCGGACCATGCCGAGCACGTTGACGTCGAACACCCTCTGCCACTCGCTGTCCGGGTTGTCCTCGATGGTGCCCTGCGCGCCGATGCCCGCGTTGTTGACCAGCACATCGATGCCGCCCAGGCGGTCGGCGGCCTCCGCCACCGCGGCGCGCACCCCCGCGTCATCCGTCACGTCGACCTTGATCCCGATGAACGGCTCGCCGGGCGGGTGGACGTCGAGGCAGGCGACCTTCATGCCGCGCTCGGCGAGCAGGGTGGCCGCGGCCAGGCCGATGCCCGAACCGCCGCCGGTCACGATCGCTTTCAGGCTCACGCGCCCCTCCAGACCTCGCCGCCGGGGAACGTGTGGGCGGCAATCGACTCTGCGTGCATCTCCGCGCTGAAGCCGGGCTTGGACGGTGCCACGTACCTGCCGTTGCGGATGACGACCGGGTCCACGAAGTGCTCGTGGAGGTGGTCGACGTACTCGATCACGCGGTTGTCCATGGAGCCGGTGACGGCCACGTAGTCGAACATCGACAGGTGCTGCACCAGCTCGCACAGCCCGACACCGCCCGCATGCGGGCACACCGGCACGCCGAACTTGGCCGCGAGCAGCAGGATCGCGAGGTTCTCGTTGACGCCGCCGACCCTGGCCGAGTCGATCTGCAGGTAGGAGATGGCGTTGGCCTGCAGGAGCTGCTTGAACACGATGCGGTTCTGGACGTGCTCGCCGGTGGCCACCGGGATGGGCTCGATGCCCCTGGCGATGGCGGCGTGGCCGAGCACGTCGTCGGGGCTGGTCGGCTCCTCGACCCAGTGGGGGTTGAACTCGCGCAGCGCGTTGATCCACTCGATGCCGGAGCCGACGTCCCAGCGCTGGTTGGCGTCGATCGCGATCGGGAAGTCGGGACCGCAGACCTCGCGGGCCACCCTGAAGCGGCGCCGGTCGTCGTCGAGATCGGCGCCGACCTTGAGCTTGATCTGCTTGAAGCCCTGGCCGAGCGCCTCCTTGCACAGCCTGCGCAGCTTCTCGTCGCCGTAGCCCAGCCACCCGGGGGACGTCGCGTAGGCGGGGTAGCCGTCCTCGATGAGCCGGCTTATCCGCTCTTGCTTCCCCTCCTCCGCGTCTCTCAGAATCTGAAGGGCTTCGTCGCGCGTCAGGGCGTCGCTCAGGTAGCGGAAGTCGACGAGATCGACGATCTCCTCGGGGGACATCTCGGACAGCAGCCGCCACAACGGCTTGCCCGCCCGCTTGGCCTTGAGATCCCACAGGGCGTTGACCACGGCGGAGATCGCCATGTGCATGACGCCCTTCTCCGGTCCCAGCCAGCGCAGCTGCGAGTCGTTGACCATGTCCTTGTAGAGGGCGCCGAGGTCTTCGACGTCCCTGCCGATCACGTACGGGCGGAGCGCGCTGATGGCCGCGGTCTGGATGTCGTTGCCGCGCCCGATCGTGAACGCGAACCCGTGCCCCTCGAACCCGTCGTCGGTCTTGAGCACGACATAGGCCGCGGAGTAGTCGGGATCGGGATTCATCGCATCCGAACCATCGAGCTCGCGCGAGGTCGGGAAGCGCACGTCGTGCGTGTCCATCCCGATGATCCGGTACGAGCCTGGAGTCGTCATGCCTGCCCCACCGTCTGGCGCTGCCGCCCGAGCCCTTCGATCTCCAGCTCCATCACGTCACCCGCACGCAGGTACGGCTGCCCCGGCATGCCCATCGCCACGCCGGCGGGCGTGCCCGTGTTGATCACGTCGCCCGGCTCCAGGACCATGAACTGGCTCAGGTAGCGCACGATCTCGGCCACATCGAAGATCATGTTCTTCGTGTCGCCGTCCTGGCGCGTCTCGCCGTTCACCCAGAGCCGCAGGGCCAGGCTCTGCGGGTCGGCCACCTCGTCCGCCGTCACCAGCCAGGGGCCGAGCGGGTTGAACGTCTCGCACGACTTGCCCTTGTCCCACTGGCCGCCGCGTTCGAGCTGGAACTCGCGCTCGGAGACGTCGTTGGAGATCGCGTACCCGGCGATCACACCGAGCGCCTCCTCCCGGCTGCCCAGGTAGCGGGCCTCCTGACCGATGACGATCGCCAGCTCCACCTCCCAGTCGGTCTTCACGCTGCCCCGCGGGACGAGCACCTCGTCGTACGGACCGATGACGGTGTTGGGAGCCTTCATGAACACGACCGGCTCGGCAGGCACATCGAGCCCGGACTCGGCGGCGTGGTCGCTGTAGTTGAGGCCGATGCAGACGACCTTGCCTGGACGCGCGATCGGGGCGCCGATGCGCAGCCCCTCGGCGTCTACGACAGGCAGGGCACCGCGCTCGAGCGCGTCCCGGACGCGCGCCACTCCCCCGGAAGCGAGGAAAGCCCCATCGATCTCGGGCTCTCCGATGTCGCGCAGGTTACCGGCATCGTCCATGACCACCGGACGTTCCTGACCGACAGGTCCTACTCGCAGCAGCTTCACACCGCATCCTTCACATATACATCGGATGTCTCGTTTCATGATGCTCGTGCGACCAGCCGGAGCATGTCAAGGGTGCCGAGTGGGATACATCCGATCCGTGACCTCGGAAGACACCCCCAAGAGACGGTAATCGCCTGTGAACCGACTTAACCGCTCCGATGGCTGCGTTCACATACACGAATGTACGCCCCCAAAAACATCGGAGGTAAAACCCACCCCAAGGTCCGCCGCCAGGGCGGTTGCGCGCAGGTCATGGTTGCGACCAGTACACCTACCCGCATCAAAACGACACACCCACGCCCCTACCCCGCGATCGGGGTTTCGAAGATCGCCAAGCCACCGATCGACACGAACAGGCACCACGCCGCACCCGCTCTCCGGACAACGTCACGTCACCAGAGACCCACAAAGCCCTGTCGACGCCCGCACCCCATTACCGCCGCCACATGCAGCCATCACGCAACTACATTCCTCCTTGACGACCGTACAGGGACGTAATAGAACACGTTTCAATAGGCATTTAACCAAGCGCTTGATCAAGAGGGTGAATCGGGTGCACATCGACCTCGTCGACAGGGACATTTACGCGACAACCGGACCACCACTCGAACAGCTAGCCTGGCTCCGCGCGAACTCCCCCGTTCACTGGCACGAGGGCGCGCCCGGCTTCTGGGCCGTCACCCGATACGAGGACGTGGTCCACGTATCGCGGCACTCGGACCGGTTCTCCTCGCACAGGAAGCTCGCCCTGTTCGAAGAGCTGACCCAGGAGCAGATCGATCTTCAGCGTCACATGATGCTCAACCAGGACCCGCCCGAGCACACGAAACGGCGTTCCCTGGTCAACCGGGGCTTCACCCCGCGCACGATCGGAGCTCTCGAAGAGCACATCCGTGACATCTGCGACGACCTCCTCGACAAGTGCACCGGCGAGATCGACTTCGTCACCGAAGTCGCCGCGCCGCTGCCTCTGTATGTGATCTGCGAGCTGCTCGGCGCGCCCGTGGCCGACCGCGACAAGCTCTTCACCTGGTCCAACCGCATGATCGGCAGCCAGGACCCCGACTACTCGGAGAGCCCCGAGGAGGGGTCGGCCGCCGCCATGGAGGTCTACGCCTACGCCAACGAGCTCGCGACGCGGCGCAGGGACACCCCGAAGAACGACATCGTCACCAAGCTCCTCCAGCCCGACGAGCATGGCGAGACGCTCGACCAGAACGACTTCAACCTCTTCATCCTCCTGCTGGCGGTGGCCGGCAACGAGACCACCCGCAACGCGGCCTCCGGCGGCATGCTCGCCCTCTTCGAGCACCCGGACCAGTGGGACCGCCTGGTCGCCGACCCCACCCTCGCCAAGACCGCCTCCGACGAGATCGTCCGCTGGATCTCCCCGGTCAATCTCTTCCGCCGCACCTCCACCACCGACCAGGTCCTGGGCGGGCAGGAGATCAAGGCCAACGACAAGGTCGTCGTCTTCTACTCCTCCGCCAACCGCGACGCCGCGGTCTTCCCCGACCCCGAGGTCTTCGACATCACCCGCGACCCGAACCCGCACATCGGCTTCGGCGGCGGCGGCGCCCACTTCTGCCTCGGCAACCACCTGGCCAAACTCGAACTCCGCGTCCTCTTCGAACAACTGGCCCGCCGCCGCCCCAAACTCCGCCAAACGGGCCCGGCCCGCCGGTTGCGCTCGAACTTCATCAACGGCATCAAGGAACTCCCCGTCGCGGTCGGGTAATCGGAAGCGGGAGCGGCGGCGGGCGGCGCGGATACGGCGGAGGATGCGCTTGCTGCGTTCAGGTCCGGGCTGCCAGCCGGACTCGATCAGGGCGTTGGCCACGTGTTGGAGGAGGTCGGCGATCTGGCCGGGGACGACGTCCCGCCGAACGGCGATCACGCGCCAGCCCCGTCGCCGGAGCTCCTCACGGCGATCGACGTCGTGTTGCTGGTCGTCAGCCGCGGTGTGGTGCTCCTGGCCGTCGTACTCGACTGCGATCTTGAACTCCTCCCAGCCCAGATCGAGGTACGCGAACCGGTCTCCGTCCAACGCGACCCTGATCTGGGTGGTGGGCCGGGGAAGGCCGCCCTCGACGAGGATGACCCTGAGCCAGCTCTCTCTGGGAGATGCGGCGCCCCGGTCGGCCAGTGCGAGCGTGTCACGCAGACGCCAGGAGTTGAACGGGCGGTGCCACAGGGCTTCGAGATCGACGCCTCTGCGGGCGAACTGGTCGAGGATCGCCACCGCCTCCATGCGCGGCAGCCAGCGGGCGCAGTCGAGGGCTGTGCGCTCCATGGTGGTGAGGCGGACGCCTTTGTGCGTGGTGATGTCCTCGGGCGGAAGGGGTGCCATGTAGGTGACGCAGCCGGGGAGCGCCAGATGGCTGGGGGCGGTCAGCTCAATGGGCCAGTCAGCTTCCGAGGCTGCCAGGAGGACGTTCAGGCCCCAGATGTGCGCGGCTGTCTGGCGGCAGGCGACGGTCTGCGGGACCGCTCGGGTGACTCGACCGGCGCGCTCGACCAAGGAGGGGCGAAGGGCCGGAAGCGGGTGGCCATCCTCCTCTCGGATGGGCGGCGTGTAATTGGGAGGCGCCGCCCCGGGATGGAGCGCCTCGGGAGGGAGCGCTCCTTCGGGGCGGGCACCGACCGGCTCTCCTCCAGAGGTGTCGGGGTCGATGGTCGGATCGCTCGGGAGGGCGATGTGCGCGGCTGCGCTGAAGGTGAGTGCCGAGGGCGCGAGGTGGGGCCGAGGCATGGCGCCTAGGGTGCTACGGCGGGCTGTCCCGCTGGGCGACCGAATGGGGTTCTGTGGATGACATTGAGTTTTCCACAGTTCGCCGACGTCAGATGTGGTCGCCGCCTGGCACCGCCCCCCTCGCCGACGATCGCCTCATGTTTGTGGCAGAGCTTGCGTTGAACCGCGACTGGAAGGGATAGCGGGCCCGCTCTTTTGTGGGGACCCCACAACACAGCAGCCCAGCCATGCGCGATGCGGGACATTGGTATATCTGGCGGCAATCGAGCAGGGTTGAAACAGGTGCAGGCGACGCTCCGGAACCCGGACGTCGCCTCATGCGCGTAGAAGGTATTGGGAGGCTCAGCCGGTGTTCAGTCGTGTCGCCATCGTCAATCGTGGAGAGGCCGCCATGCGGCTCATCCACGCCGTCCGTGATCTTTCGGCGGAGACCGGGGCGCGGATCGAGACGGTCGCCCTCTACACTGACGCCGACCGCAACGCGACCTTCGTCCGGGAAGCGGACATCTCCTACTCGCTCGGCCCCGCCTCGGCCCGCCCGTACCTCGACCACGCCGTCCTGGAGCAGGCGCTGATGGAGACCGGGGCCGACGCCGCGTGGGTCGGCTGGGGGTTCGTCGCCGAGGATCCGGCGTTCGCCGAGCTGTGCGAGAAGATCGGCGTCACCTTCGTCGGGCCGAGCGCGGAGGCGATGCGCAAGCTCGGTGACAAGATCGGCGCCAAGCTCATCGCCGAGGAGGTCGGCGTCCCGGTCGCGCCGTGGAGCCGCGGCGAGGTCGCCACACTTGAGGAGGCGCTGCGCGCCGGCGACGAGATCGGCTATCCGCTGATGCTCAAGGCGACCGCGGGCGGCGGCGGGCGCGGCATCCGCATGGTCGCCTCGAAGGAGGAGCTGGCCGACGCCTACGAGCGCACCAGCCTGGAGGCGCTTCGCGCATTCGGCTCCGGCGTGGTCTTCCTGGAACGCCTGGTCACCGGTGCCAGGCATGTCGAGGTCCAGGTCATCGCCGACGGGCAGGGCACCGCGTGGGCGCTGGGCGTGCGTGACTGCTCGGTGCAACGGCGTAACCAGAAGATCATCGAGGAGTCCGCCTCGCCGGTCCTGTCGATCGAGCAGACCGCCGAGCTGAAGGAGTCGGCCGAGCGGCTCGCCGTGGCCGTCGGCTACTGCGGCGCCTGCACCGTCGAGTTCCTCTACCACCCCGGCGAGAAGCTGTTCGCCTTCCTCGAGGTCAACACCCGGCTGCAGGTCGAGCACCCGATCACCGAGATCACCACCGGCACCGACCTGGTCCGGCTGCAGTTGCACGTGGCGAGCGGCGGGAGCCTGGAAGGCCCCCAGCCGGTCGAGGCCGGCCACGCCGTCGAGGCCCGGCTCAACGCCGAGGACCCCGACCGTGACTTCGCGCCCGCCCCCGGCCGTATCGCGCGCCTGGTGCTGCCCGCCGGACCCGGCATCCGCGTGGACACCGGCGTCAGCGAGGGCGACACCATCCCGGCCGACTTCGACTCGATGATCGCGAAGATCATCGCCTACGGTCGCGACCGCGAGCAGGCACTGGGCCGGCTGCGCCGCGCGATGGCCGAGACCACGGTGATCATCGAGGGCGGCGCCACCAACAAGAGCTTCGTGCTCGATCTGCTCGACCAGCCGGAGGTGATCGACGCGAGCGCCGACACCGGCTGGATCGACCGGGTCCGCGCCGCGGGCCGCCTGGTCAGCCACCGGCACTCCGCCATCGCCCTGGCCGCCGCCGCGATCGAGGCCTACCAGGACGAGGAGGAGGTCAGCATCCAGCGGCTGCTGTCCACCGCGCACGGCGGGCGCCCGCAGGTGCAGCACGACTCGGGCCGCCCGCTGGAGCTCAAGCTCCGCGGCGTCGGCTATCGGGTGAGCGTGGCCCGGGTCGGAGACAGGCGGTTCCGCGTCGGCATCTCCGCAGGCGGTGACGTACACCCGGCGGACGTCTCGGTCGAGCGGTTCGACGCGCACAGCGGCCAGATCGTGGTCAACGGCCGCCGGTTCCGGCTGGTGTCGGCCACGCACGGGCCGATCCACCTGGTCGAGGTTGACGGCGTGACACACCGGATCAGCCGCGACGAGGGCGGTGTCGTCCGCTCTCCCGCGCCCGCGCTGGTGGTCGCGACACCGCTGTCGGCCGGCGACGAGGTCGAGTCGGGCGCGCCGATCCTGGTGCTGGAGAGCATGAAGATGGAGACGGTGCTGCGTGCTCCGTTCCGCGCCCGCGTCCGTGAGTGCTCGGTGTCGGTGGGCAGCCAGGTCGAGACCGGCGCGCCGCTGATGCGGCTGGAGCCGCTGCCCGACGGGGGCGCCAAGGAGGCGGAGTCGCCCACCGGAACCGTCGAGATCGAACTGCCCGCGGACCCCGCCGGGGCAACCGCGGCCGAGCAGGTCGAACGCGGCCTGCAGGACCTGCGCAGCCTGCTGCTCGGCTTCGACGCCGACCCGCACGACCGCGAGCAGATGCTGCCGGCCTACCTGGCCGCACGCGCGGAGCTGAGCGAGCGGCCGATCAAGGGCGAGCTGGACCTGCTCACCGTGTTCGCCGACCTGTCCGAGCTGAGCCGCAACAAGCCGGGCGGCGAGCTCAACGCGGAGCCTGACAGCCAGGTGCACAGCCCGCGCGAGTTCTTCCACAGCTTCCTGCAGAGCCTCGATGTCGAGCGCGCCGGAGTCACGGAAAGCTTCCAGGCCAAGCTCACCAAGGTCCTGGCCCACTACGGCATCGCCAGCCTCGAGCGCACGCCGGAGCTGGAGGCCGCGGTTTTCCGGATCTTCCTGGCCCAGCAGCGGATGAGCACCGGCGTCGCGATCGTGTCGCAACTGCTGCGCCAGTGGCTGGCCGACGCGCCGCCGTTCGAGCCACTGGCGCAGCGCGCGGGGCTCGCCCTCGAGCACCTGGTCGAGGCCACACAGGTGCGCTTCCCCACGGTGTCCGACCTGGCCCGCGGCGTGGTGTTCCGCTGGTTCGCCCAGCCGCTGCTGCGCCGCAACCGCGCCAAGGTCTACGCCACGGTACGCAAAGAGCTGCGTTACCTGGACCGCAACCCGGACGCGCCGGACCGCGCCGAGCGGATCCAGGTCATGGTGGCCAGCGCCGAGCCGCTGGTCCGGCTGATCGGTCAGCAGATCGGCCGGCCAGGCCGCGACCACGCGCCGCTGCTGGAGGTGCTGAC
Source organism: Nonomuraea sp. NPDC049400 (assembly GCF_044466425.1). Classification (NCBI taxonomy): domain Bacteria; kingdom Bacillati; phylum Actinomycetota; class Actinomycetes; order Streptosporangiales; family Streptosporangiaceae; genus Nonomuraea; species Nonomuraea sp. NPDC049400. Next base: position 44,880 of record NZ_JBITMP010000051.1, on the reverse strand, counting down.
CCGCCGCTACTACGGCAACCGCGGGCTCGCCGACGTCACCGCGGTCGACGCCGCCGGTTGCCGGCTCGTCACCGCCGAGCACACCGGCCAGGGCGGGGCGACCCGCGTGGTCACCACCGCCGTCGACATCGCCGCCCTACCCGACGCCATCGGTGCCGTCGCCACGTTGGCCGCCGACGTCGCCGGGCAAGAGCTGGTCGCCGACCTCTACGTCACGTGGGAGGGCCAGCCGGACGCCGACACGATGGCGGTGCGGCTCGGACAGCTCCTCGCCGAGCACGCGCAGCCTGAGGGTGTCCGCCGGATCACCGTCATCGTCGCCGGCACCAGCGGCGCCGTGATGCACCACCACTTCACCTTCCGGCCCGACGGCCTGGGCCTGGCGGAGGACCGGCTGATCCGCGGCCTGCACCCGCAGATCGCACAGCGCCTGCAGTTGCAGCGGCTGCGCGAGTTCGACCTCACTCGGCTGCCGTCCGCGGACGAGGAGATCTATCTGTTCAAGGCCGTCGCGAAGAGCAACCCGGCCGACGAGCGGCTCATCGCGATGGGCCAGGTCCGCGACCTGACACCGCTGCGTGAGGCCGACGGAAGGCTCGTCGCACTGCCCGCGGTGGAGGACGCGCTCGCCGCGGGCCTGGACGCGATCCGCAACATCCAGGCGCAGCGCCCCCAGGACAAGCGGTTCCACACCAACCGGATCATGATGTACGTCTGGCCGTCGACCGAGCTGTCCACCGACGAGCTGAACGCGCTGGTCCATCGCATCCTGCCGACCACGGCGGGCGCGGGGCTGGAGGAGGTCCAGTTCGTGGCCCGCCAGCGCAACGCCGCCGGCGAGCTGAGCGAGGTCGCCGTACGGATCACCCTCGACCCGGGCAACGGCGCGAGCCTGGAGGTCGGCAAGCCGTCGACGGAGCCGGTGCAGCCGCTGGACGACTACCGCCAGAAGGTGCTGCGCGCGGCCCGGCGCGGGAACGTCTACCCGTACGAGCTGACCGGCCTGCTCGCCGGGCCGGAGGGCAGCTTCGTCGAGCACGACCTCGACGACCACGGCGCGCTCGTGCCGGTGGACCGGCCGAAGGGGAAGAACTCCGCGGCGATCGTGGCAGGCGTCGTCACGACGCCGACCGAGCGGCACCCCGAAGGGGTCACCCGCGTGCTCCTGCTCGGCGATCCGACGAAGGCGCTGGGCGCGCTGTCGGAACCGGAGTGCGCGCGCGTGATCGCCGCGCTCGACCTCGCCGAGCGGATGCGGGTCCCCTTGGAGTGGTTCGCGCTGTCGGCGGGCGCGCGGATCTCGATGACCTCGGGCACCGAGAACATGGACTGGGTCGCGGCCGCGCTCAAGCGGATCGTCACCTTCACCCAGGCCGGTGGCGAGATCAACATCGTGGTCGCCGGGATCACCGTGGGCGCCCAGCCGTACTGGAACGCCGAGGCGACGATGCTCATGCACACCAAGGGCATCCTGGTGATGACGCCGGATTCGGCGATGGTGCTCACCGGAAAGCAGTCACTGGACTTCTCCGGCGGCGTGTCGGCCGAGGACAACTTCGGCATCGGCGGCTATGACCGCGTCATGGGGCCCAATGGCCAGGCGCAATACTGGGCGCCCAACCTGCCGGCCGCCCGCGACGTGCTGATGGCGCACTATGACCACACCTACGTCATGCCCGGTGAGACAGCGCCGCGGCGGGCCCGCACCACCGACCCGGCCGACCGCGACGTCTCCGAGTTCCCGCACGCGATCGCCGGCAGCGACTTCACCACTGTCGGCCAGATCTTCTCGGCCCAGCACAACCCCGACCGCAAGAAGCCGTTCGACATCCGCACGGTGATGCGCGCCCTGTCCGACCAGGACCACCCGGTGCTGGAGCGCTGGGCAGGCATGGCCGACGCGGAGACGTCCGCGGTGCAGGACGTGCGCATCGGCGGTTGGCCGGTCTGCCTGATCGGCATCGAGTCGCGGTCGGTGCCGCGGCGCGGCTTCCCGCCCACTGACGGGCCGGACACCTACACCGCGGGCACGCTGTTCCCGCGGTCGTCGAAGAAGACCGCACGGGCGATCAACGCGGCGTCCGGCAACCGGCCGCTGGTGGTGCTGGCGAATCTGTCCGGGTTCGACGGCTCGCCGGAGTCGATGCGCAAGCTCCAGCTGGAGTACGGCGCGGAGATCGGCCGGGCGATCGTCAACTTCGACGGGCCGATCGTGTTCTGCGTGATCTCCCGCTACCACGGCGGCGCTTTTGTGGTGTTCTCCAAGGCGCTCAACCCGAACATGACCGTGCTGGCGCTGGAGGGCTCGTTCGCCTCGGTGCTCGGCGGCGCCCCGGCGGCTGCCGTGGTGTTCTCCGGCGAGGTGAACAAGCGCACCGCGACCGATCCGCGGGTGACCGGACTGCAGGCACAGGTCTCTGCAGCCAGCGGCGCCGAGCGGGCGGCGCTGCACGCCCAGCTCGCCGAGGTGCAGTCGGCCGTCCGGGCGGAGAAGCTCGCCGAGGTGGCCGCCGAGTTCGACCGGGTGCACAGCATCCAGCGCGCGGTCGAGGTCGGCTCGGTGGACGCGATCATCAGCGCCGCCGAGCTGCGGCCGCGGATCATCGAGGCCATCGAGCGCGGACTGACGCGATAAATGTCTGCTCGCTCATGATCCGGCCCGCCGGCGCGGCCTCACGCCGCGTCACGGGCCGGACTTCTGGAACGGCGCTCAGTCCATGAAGATCGGCTGCCAGTCGGGGACCTCGTGGTAGCGCCGCAGCTCCGCGACGCCCGACAGGAACCCGCCCCACGCAGCGTACGGAGGCCGCTCCGCGTCGAACCCGCTCTGCACCAGCGTGAGCCGGGTCTTCCCCTCGGACCCCTCCAGCTCCCACGTCCCGACCCCGGCGCCGCCCCAGTCCACGGAGAACTTGCGACCGGGCTCCAGCTCGAGCACCTTGGCCGGGCTCGGGTCGTTGGCCAGGCCGCCCATCGCGAAGCGGCCGCCCACGTACGGCTCGATCTCGATGGGGTATCCGAACCACCGCGTCACCACCTCCGAGTCGATCAGGGAGTCGAACACCTGCGACGGCGAGGCGTCGATCGTGATCTCGGCACGCAGGTCGACGGAGGTGAAGTCGGGCTTGGGCGTGAGCTCACGTCCCTCGAAATGCTCGGCCAGGTTGGAGAGGGCCTGGTACCAGTACGTCTGCAGCACTCCGCGGATGCTCTTGCCGGTGATGACGTCCTGGAAGTCGAAGTGGGTCTGCGACAGCGACACGACGGTCGTGTCGCCGTCCTCCTCCAGCCGGAACTCGGTGGTGGTCTCCTCGCCGTCCAGCAGCCACGCGAACCGCACCGTACGCTCGTCGGCGTGCAGCAACCGCTGGTGCGGCGCGTCCCCCTCAGGCGTGGTACGCCCCCAGAACCCGAACCGGTCGGGCAGCTCCACCTCGGCGTGCTCGGCGAGCCAGATCCGCAGCGTGGCCGGGTCGGTGAGCGCGTGGCGCACCTCCTTGAGAGGCGCCTGAACGCGGGCACGGATGATCATGGGCTCGGTCATGGTCACTTGCTCCTCTGACGACTCTGACTACTCTGACGACTTCGGTGACTTCGGTGACGCTTTGGGATAGCAGGCGACGGCGAGCTTGAACGCGTCCCCTTCCGCCCCGCCATACCGCGTGAACAGGTCCTGCAGCATCGTCTGCAGATCGTTCAGGAACTCATGGCGTTTCTCGGGCCGCACGTGGATCTCCCCGGACAGCCCGACCGACGGCAGCTCGGGCGCGTTCCTGTCGAGTGCCGCGACGTCCGCCTGCACCTCCTCCATGAGGTCAAGCAGATAGCCGAGGCTCAGCTCGTCGCGTGCCTTGCGCAGCCCGATCCGGCCCACCAGCCGGGGCGAGAGCCAGTACGAGCGCGCGCTGGCCTGGTAGGTGCCCTCGTGGACCCCGCGCACCTTGCGCTCCGACACCAGGTCGACGAGGCCCGCCTCGACCAGCCGCTTGACGTGGTAGTAGACCCGCTGCGGCGTCTGCCCGAGCCGTTCGGCGACCTCTGAGCAGGTGCGCGGCTCGGCCAGCTGCCGCAGCACCTCCACGCGCTGCGGCTTGAGCAGTGCCTCGGCCTGCTCGATCTCTTCCAGGTACAGGACTTCTCTCATCGCAAAAACAATCTTTTACGTAAAAAATCAGTTTGTCAATGAGGCGTGGGCAACGGAGGCATGGCGCATGATGCCGTGCCGGTCAGAGAGGAGCGCGCGTGAAGATCACGGCCAGGAGTCGTCGTCGGGGTCGGCGCCGTCGGACAGCAGCCGCAGATCGGACTCGACCATCATCGCGACCAGCTCGTCGAACGACACACTGGGCTCCCATCCCAGCTGCGCCCGCGCCTTCTTCGGGTCCGCGCACAACAGGTCCACCTCGGCCGGACGGTGCAGAGTCTGGTCGGTCACCACGTACCGCTCCCAGTCCAGCCCCGCGGCCGCGAACGCCGCCTCCACCAGCTCCCTGACCGACTTCATCCGCCCCGTCCCGATCACGTAGTCCTCGGGATTGGCCGCCTGCAGCATCAGGTGCATGGCCTTGACATAGTCGCCGGCGAACCCCCAGTCGCGGCGCGCCTCCAGGTTCCCCAGCCGCAGCTCCGTGGCCAGACCCAGCTTGATCCGCGCCACCCCCAGCGACACCTTCCTGGTGACGAACTCGGCCCCCCGGCGCGGCGACTCGTGGTTGAACAGGATCCCGGACACGGCGAACATCCCGTACGACTCGCGGTAGTTCTGCGTGAGGAAGTGTCCGTAAGCCTTGGCCACCCCGTACGGCGAGCGCGGGTGGAAGGCGGTGCGCTCGGTCTGCGGCGTCTCGCTGACCTGGCCGAACATCTCAGAGGACGAAGCCTGATAAAAGCGGATCTGTCCGGATGCGTTAGAGCCGCCCCGCGACACCCCCGAGCACACCCGGATCGCCTCCAGCATGCGCAACACGCCCATCCCGGTCACCTCGGCCGTGAGCTCCGCCTGCTCCCACGACATAGGCACGAACGAGATCGCCCCCAGGTTGTACACCTCGTCCGGCTGAACCCGTTCCACCGCCGAGATCAGGGACCCCTGGTCCAGCAGGTCTCCCCGCACCACCTGCACGTCGGACAGCAGCTTGCGCATCCGGGAGACACGCGGGTTCGCCTGACCCCGGGCCAGCCCCCATACCTCATAGCCCTGCTCGAGCAGGTGCTCCGCCAAGTAGGAACCGTCCTGGCCGGTGATGCCGGTAATCAGAGCGCGCCTGGCCAAGGGTCCTCCAACTATCACGAACCGCATCCTTTTGGGACGGGAATGTACAGGTAGCCGCACCAACAGGGCATCACCGCGTCTAGAACCTGTTCCACCGAACCACGCTCGGTTACAGTAACGTCGCAGTTCGCACGACGTGTGACGGCTAATGTGAACAATTCCAGGCGACCTACCGAATGGTAGCCTTCTCGGACTAAGGTCATCTTCACGGTACACGCCCGCCTCAGGGCCCGACCGGCGGAGAAAGGGGTGTCCGTGCAGGAGCCAACGCTGCGGGCCGTGCAGGAGCCGGCGCGGGAAGTCTCCGGGGAAGAAGGCAGGCTGCGGATCGCGCTGCTGTCGTACCGCAGCAAGCCAACCTGCGGGGGCCAGGGCGTCTATCTCCGCCACGTCAGCCGCGAGCTGGTCGCGCTCGGCCACCACGTCGAGGTGTTCTCCGGACAGCCCTATCCCGAGCTGGACGAGGGCGTCATCCTGCGCGAGGTGCCCAGCCTCGACCTCTACCGCGACGAGGACCCGTTCAGAACCCCCAAGCTGCACGAATACCGCGACTGGATCGACTGGCTAGAAGTCGGGACGATGTGGACGGCCGGGTTCCCCGAGCCGCTGACGTTCACGCTGCGGGCCTACCGCGAGCTGAAGAAGCGGGTCGGCGACTTCGACGTCGTCCAGGACAACCAGACCCTCGGCTACGGCCTGCTGGGCATCCAGCGGATGTTCCCCGTGGTCGGCACCATCCACCACCCGATCAGCGTCGACCGGCGCATCGAGCTCGAGGCCGCCACGGGCGGGAAGAGGCTGAGCCTGCGCCGCTGGTACGGGTTCGTGAAGATGCAGGCTCGCGTCGCGCCCCGGCTGAGCCCGATCCTCACCGTCAGCGAGTCGTCGCTGGCCGACATCCACCGCGACTTCAACGTCCCCCAGGCGAACATGCGCCTGATCCCCCTCGGCGTCGACACCCGCTACTTCCACCCGCGCCCCGGCAAGCCCAGGCGCAAGGGCTCGATCGTGGCGGTGGCCAGCGCGGACTCGCCCATGAAGGGCGTCGCGACGCTGCTGCGGGCGGTCGCGAAGCTCGCCACCGAGCGCGACGTGCACCTCACCGTCGTCAGCCGCCCCACCCCCGGCGGTCCGACCGAGCAGCTCGTCCAGGAGCTGTCGCTGGAAGAGCGGGTACGTTTCGTGCACGGCATCTCCGACGAGGAGCTGGGCGAGCTGATCGCCACCTCGGAGATCTCGGTCGTCCCCTCGCTCTATGAAGGCTTCTCGCTGCCCGCCGTCGAGCACATGGCCTGCGGCACGCCCCTGGTGGCCAGCCGTACGGGGGCGCTGCCCGAGGTCGTGGGCGACGCGGCCATCCAGGTGGCCCCGGGCGACCCCGAGGAGCTGGCCACGGTGCTGCGCCGCCTGCACGACTCCCCCGAGGAGCGCGAACGGGTGGGCAAGGCCGGATACGACCGCGTCATGGAGCGCTACACCTGGCACGTCGTGGCCAAGAGAACCGTCGAGGCGTACCGCGAGGCCATCGCGAATCACAAGAGGAGAGGCTGACCAGTGCTGACCGTGGACTTCGCCCGGCTTCCCGTCGGCCCCGGCATGCGCGTGCTCGACCTGGGCTGCGGCGGCGGCAGGCACGCCTTCGAGGTGCTGCGCCGGGGGGCGGACGTGATCGCGTTCGACATGGACCAGTCCGAGCTGGACGGCGTGGCGGCCATGTTCGCGGCGATGGACAAAGAGGGCGAGGTGCCCGCGGGCGCGAGCGGTCAGATCGTCCAGGGCACGGCGCTGGACATGCCGTTCGAGGACGGCAGCTTCGACCGGGTCATCGCGGCCGAGGTGCTTGAGCACATCCCTGACGACATGACGGCCATGCGCGAGATCTTCCGGGTGCTCAAGCCGGGCGGCACGGCGGCCGTGACCGTGCCGAGCTTCCTGCCCGAGCGCATCTGCTGGGCGCTGGACGAGGCCTACCACACGGCCCCCGGCGGACATGTCCGGATCTACACGCTGGCCGAGCTGTCGGCGAAGCTGAAGGCCACCGGGTTCGAGATCGGCCCGCACCACCACGCCCACGGCCTGCACGCGCCGTACTGGTGGATCAAGTGCGCCGTCGGCGTCGGCAACGACGACCACCCGCTCGCGAAGGCGTACCACGAGCTGCTGGTCTGGGACATCATGAAGCGACCCGCGGCGACCAGGATCGCCGAGGCCGTGCTCAACCCGATCATCGGCAAGAGCGTGGTCCTCTACGTCAGGAAGCCATGATCTCCCCCGCGGAGGTCGTGCGGACGGCCGAGAGCATCGCGGCGATACAGCAGGACGACGGCGGCGTGCCGTGGCCGGAGGGGCACGTCGACGCGTGGAACCACGTCGAGTGCCTGATGGCCATGTCCGTCGCGGGCCTCGAGGAGCCCGTACGGCGCGGCTACGCGTGGCTGGCCCGCCACCAGCGCCCCGACGGCTCCTGGCCGATGAAACTGGTCGACGGCCTGCCCACGGAGCTGGGCGGCGAGAGCAACCACGCCGCCTACGTCGCCGCGGGCCTCTGGCACCACCACCTCGTCACCGGCGACCAGGCGTTCACCGAGGAGCACTGGCCCATGGTCAAGGCCGCGCTCGACTACGTGGCGGGGCTGCAGACCGAGCGGGGCGAGATCGTCTGGGAGCGCGACGCCCGCGGCAGGGCCTCGACGTACGCGCTGCTCACCGGCTGCTCGTCCATCCATCAGGGGCTGCGCTGCGGCGTGCTGCTCGCGGAGCACCTGCAGGACCCGCAGCCGCACTGGGAGCTGGCCGCCGACCGGCTGACCCACGTGCTGGCGGCCCATCCCGAGGCGTTCACCGACAAGAGCCGCTTCTCGATGGACTGGTACTACCCGGTGCTCGGGGGCGCGGTGCGCGGGCAGCAGGCGTTCGAGCTGCTGGACCGGGAGTGGGCGACGTTCGTGGTGCCCGGGCTCGGGATCAGGTGCGTCTCCGACCAGCCGTGGGTGACGGGGGCGGAGACGTGCGAACTGGTGCTGGCGCTCGACGCGCTGGGCGACCGGGAGCGGGCGGTCACGTTGTTCGGTGACGTGCAGCATCTGCGGCACGAGGACGGCTCGTACTGGACGGGGTGGCAGTTCGCGAACCGCAAGCACTTCCCCCACGAGCGATCCGGGTACACGGCCGCCGCAGCCGTCCTGGCGGCGGACGCGCTGCTGGGGCTGACGCCGGGCTCGGGGCTGTTCCGGGACATCGCGGGGACGTCGGTCTCCGACCCGGAGACCTGCGGGTGCGCCGGCACCGGGCTCGTACGCCTCGAGGACCTCTGACCCGGCCTGATCCATCGGGCACAAGCGCTTTTGCGGGTTCTTTGCCCCCGAAATCCGGTGCGCCGCCGATGATCGGCGCAATGGGCTTACTAGCTTCTGAGTGACTCGTACGAGGCGTCTTCGGGGGAAGCGTGGGCGACGCGGGCACAACAATGTTCTTGGACCAGGTCAGGACCGAGCCGACATTGTCCATCGCGACGGGGCTGCGGAGGTTTCTGGCCAAGGATCCGCTGGAGTCTGATCTGAGCCGGCGACGGTTCCGGATGAGAGCGGGATCCTCCCGGACGGCATTCACCAACGCCGAAAGATCGTACGTCTTCGGCTTCAACGCGGTGATGTCCCGGGAAGTTGACAAGATCGAGGACATCCCGGCTGAGCAGCGGCCCCTCGGCTACGAAGGGGCGGCGGCCGCCTGCACCGTGCTCGACCTGCTCACGCTGACACGGGGCCGGCGCCTTCACGAGCTGCTCGCCGGGCCCGCCCAGCATCACCGCCACGCCGCCTACCTCGGAGCCGGTCGCGCGTACGCCCTGCTGTGGCTGCGGCCCGTACGAGGCGCGCGGCGGGCCCATCCGCTGCTGCGGTGGCTGGCGGTGGACGGGTTCGGCTTCCAGTGGAGCATGACCAGGGCCGATCGCATGGTGGGCGAGCGCACGATGCCCGACCTGCTCACCAGGGCGCACTGCGCGGTGTTCGACCAGGGGCTGGGCCGGCTGCTCTGGTACCACGACTGCGCCTCGCCCGACGACGTCGCCGCCAGGGTCGGCGGGTACCCGCCGGGACGGCGGGCCGACCTGTGGAGCGGGGTCGGGTTCGCGGCCACGTACACCGGCGGGGCCGAGTCCGACGAGCTGTGGTGGCTGGCCGAGCACGCCGGAGCCGACGGGTTCCGCGCGCATCTGGCGCAGGGGTGCGCGTTCGCCGTGGCCGCCAGGCTGCGGTCGGGGACGCTGCCGGACCACACGTCGCAGGCAGTGCCGATCCTCGCCGGGGCGGACCCCGAGGAGGCCGCCTCGTGGACGGACAAGGCGCTCATCGCCCTCGGGCACGAGGCGCACACCCACGAGGACTTCCTGCACTGGCAGTCCAGGACCCGCCGCTCCTGGACCCGCCGCCACCGTCACTGAGCGGGATCACATGCCCGGGCCGACGCGTTCCAGCACGCGCAGCGAGCCCTCCGCCGACACCTCCCTGAACGCCCCGGACCGCAGCGCCCGCTGATAGATCCGGTACGGCGCCTGCCCCCCGTCGGCGGGATCGGGATAGATGTCGTGGAAGACAACAGCTCCACCCTCCACGACATGCGGCGCCCACCCCTCGTAGTCCCGGGTCACCGGCTCCTCGGAGTGCCCACCGTCGATGAACAGCATGCCCAGGGACGTGTTCCAGAGCGCGGCCACCTGCTCCGACCGGCCCACGACGGCGATCACCTCGTCCTCGAGCCCCGCCGCCGCGATCGTCGCCCTGAACGTCGGCAACGAGTCCATCTTCCCGAACCGGGGATCCACCAGCGTCGGATCGTGATGGGCCCACCCGGGCTGGATCTCCTCCGAGCCCCGGTGATGGTCCACGGTGACGACCACGGACCCGACCTGCCTGGCCGCCGCGCCGAGGTAGATGGCCGACTTGCCGCAGTAGGTGCCGATCTCGCAGATCGGCCCGAGCTTGCCGTACTGGCGGGCCGCCTCGAACAGCGCCAGCCCCTCGTTGCGCGGCATGAATCCCTTGGCGTGCTTGGCTGCGTGGAGCAGCTCTGACGGCATCGACATAGGGATGCACCCTAGCCGAACCGAATAACATTCCAGGAGGCCCTTGCAGGGCACTTCTGAAACCTGTTCTACTTGCACCGTGAATCAGCGCGCTCGCATCGCGATGTCGGACGACGACGTCACCGCGTTCCTGGAGGGCTCACGCAAGCTGCAGCTGGCCACCATCAATCCGGACGGCATGCCGCATCTGGTGACCATGTTCTACGGGCTCGACGAGGGACGCATCACCTTCTGGACCTACGCGAAATCCCAGAAGGCCCGCAACCTGGCGCGCGACCCCCGGGTGAGCTGCCTGGTCGAGACCGGTGACGACTATGGCGAGCTGCGCGGCGTCCTGGTGTACGGGAAGGCCGAGCGGCTGGACGGCCGCGATCGCGTCATGGACGTCGGCATGATGGTCGCCCGCCGGATGACGCCGGGCGTCCCGGACGAACTGTTGCGCCCATATGTGGAGAAGACCGGGCAAAAGCGGGTTGCGTACGTCGTCGAGCACACCAAAGTGGTCTCATGGGATCACAGGAGGCTCACATAAAAGTCAAGTTGGACGAGTTGGTCTGCGAGGCCAACGCCGTCTGCATGGGGCTCGCGCCCGAGGTGTTCGAGGTGGACGACGACGACCAGCTCCACATCCTGCTGCCGGAACCACCCCCCGAGATGCAGGACCGCGTCCGCCACGCGGTCAGGTCCTGCCCCAAAGCCGCTCTGTCCCTCGAGGAATAGCCCCACGCCTGAGTTCGAGGAGGAACCCCATGCGCGCCGCGATCCTGCACGCCGTAGGCAACGACAAGCTGGACATCCGCGACGACGTCACCCTGGCCCCCGTCGGGCCGGCGGACGTACGCGTACGGATCAAGGCGACGGGCGTCTGCCACTCGGACCTGTCGGCCATGACCGGCATCCTGCCGCAGCCCGTGCCCCTGGTGCTCGGGCACGAGGGCGCGGGCGAGGTGGTCGAGGTCGGCGAGCACGTCACCTCGCTCAAGCCGGGCGACCACGTGGTCATCAACTGGCGGCCCGGCTGCCAGGAGTGCGACCTGTGCCTGGGCGGCCAGCCGTACCTGTGCATCAAGTACGTGGTCGAGGCGTTCAGCAAGGGCAACTTCCGGTTCGGGGGCGACGGGGCGACGGCGTTCGGGATGGCCGGGTGCGGCACCTGGGCGGAGGAGATCGTCGTGCCGTGGCAGGGCGCGATCAAGATCGACGATGACGTGTCCTGGGAGGCGGCGGCCCTGATCGGCTGCGGCATCACGACCGGCGTGGGCGCCGCGATCAACACCGCCAAGGTCCGCCCGGGCTCGACTGTCGCGGTGATCGGCTGCGGCGGCGTCGGCCTGTCGGTCATCCAGGGCGCCCGCGTCTCCGGCGCCAGGACGATCCTCGCGGTCGACCCGCTGGAGTCCAAGCACGAGCTGGCCAAGAAGGTGGGCGCGACACACGCGGTCACCCCGGAGCAGGTCCCGGACGCCATCAACGAGCTCACCGCCGGCGCGGGCTTCGACTACGGCTTCGAGGTGGTCGGCAAGTCGGCCACGATCCAGAGCGCCTGGCAGATCACCCGGCAGGGCGGCGACGTCATCGTGGTCGGGGCGGGCGCCGTGGACGACATGGTGTCGATCTCGGCGTTCAGCCTGCTGTTCGAAGGCAAGAACCTGCTGTCCAGCCTGTACGGGGAGGCAGACGTACGCCACGCCTTCCCCTACTTCGCCAAGCTCCACAAGGCCGGCAAGCTGGACCTGGAGTCGATGATCAGCTCCCGCATCCGCCTGGCGGACCTGAACGACGCCGTGGAGGCGTTGCGGGGCGGCGAGGTCCTCCGCCAGATCGTCCTCATGGACTGAACCCTTCGCGGATCGCCGAGGCAGCCCGCGCTCACCGGCGGGCGGCCTCGCCGCCCAGCCCGGCGCGGGCGACGGCCTTCAGGTCCTGGCCGCCCTTGCGTTGCACGACGGTGAGCAGGCACCGGACCCGCGTGGTACTTGAAGCTCCCGCTGTCAGAGTCCCTCTTGCCTTTGACGTTCTCCACGCAGTCGTCGGCCATGAGGTCGTTCTCCATGTAGATGCTCATCGGCGTGCGCACGCCGTACCGCGCGAGGCCGGGACGCTTGGCGAGGACGGCGGCAAATCCCGACGGAGTCCGTGCGCCCGACCGCTCACGCCTGCGGGCGGGCGGCAGTCCTGCCCTACTGGACACCAGCAGCCGACAGATGATCCAATTCCTGGCAACGGTTACTCTCATGGCCATCCGGCCTACCGCGCGTGACCGATAGTGTGCAAGATCTGGGATGCTTCGCCCCGGCATGAGACATCCCCTCACGAGCCACTAGGGAGGCGGACGAAGTGGGGCTGGACGGAGATGTGGGCAACCGGGGCAGCCAGGACCGTCGGGAGAGCAAAGAGCACATACTCGGCGGACGGTTCCGGGTGGAACCTGGGGAGAGCATCCCCGAGGGCAGAGGCGAGGTGCTCTACGCCTACGACGAGGAGCTGGGCCGCCCCGTCGTGCTCAAGCGCACTCATTCAGGCGAGGCCCGGGCTTTAGCCAGGCTGGTCCACCGGCACATCGTCACCGTCTACGACGTCCTGACCGTTGATTATGGTCCCTGGGCAGGCACGTGGCTGGTCATGGAGCATGTGCCGAACGGCAGCCTGTCGGACAAGAGATTCTCCCAGCGGGAGGCGGCCAGGATCGGCGCGCAGATCGCCGACGCACTGACCGCACTGCACCGCAAAGGGCTGGTCCACTGCGACGTGAAGCCCGCCAACATCGTCATGGACGCCGACGGGGCGGCGAAGCTCACCGACTTCGACGCCGCGCGGCGGCTCGGCGGCGCGGAGACGATCTCTCCCGACCGCCCGATCTCCTACACGCCCGACTACGCCGCAGCCGAGATCGTCCGCGGCAACCCGGGTACGGCCTCCGACGTGTTCTCCCTTGGCGCCACCGTCTATGCCCTGGTCGCCGGAGGTCCGCCACGCCCCTGGGCGCGCGGCGACGCGCCGACCGAGGAATCACACGACGGCGACCCGGACGACCACCGGCAAGTCGTGGGGTGGGGGGCGCACCACGGGCTCATCGAGATGGCCGCCGATATCGGGCCGCTGCGCCCGGTGCTGACGGCGATGCTCCAGACCGAGCCGGACAACCGGCCCACTGCCGCCGAAGCCCGCGTCGCGCTGCGCGACATCGCCGACCCGCCCTCGCCGTGGCGTAAGGCCCGCGACGCCGCCAGGCGCCGATGGCCGGCACTCGCCTCAGGTGCGGCCGCCTTGGCGCTGGGCGCGGCCGTGATCGTCGGGATCGCCGACGGTGATGATCCGCCCGCCGTTCCCTCTACTGCCTCCTCGCGCGCCCCTGCCCCGTCGCACGCGCCTTCCGGCTCGGCCGGCGAGAAGGTGGTGACGGGTCCGAGGATCGTCGCGTCCAAGGGCCCGTCGACGACCTATGGCAGTTGCCGGAAGAACTGCGCCTTCATCGAGTTCCGGGCCACCGGCCTCAAGCCGGGCACGAAATATCGTTTCAGGCCGTACACCAGCAATTGGGGGGCGTTCAACCCTGGGGCGAGCTTCACCACCGACGAGAACGGCGAGCAGCACTCAGACGGGCAGTTCCCGTGCAGCGCGGTCGGCCAGAAGGTGTGGATCGTCGCCGAAGGGCCGGACGGCGAACGAGTCGTGTCGAACAAGTTCACCTGGGCGCCTGGATAGACGCGGTAGACGGCGTGCATGCGGTCGGCGAGGGGCTGCTGTCGGCGTGCTTCGTGCGGGCGGCGTACTCGCTCCTCCAGCAGGAAGCAGCCCACGTATCCGAGTTGCCGGTAGCCCTTGGGACCGTCAGCGCGCGTACCCGTGTAGTCGCCGGGTGAGGCGACGATGGTCACGCAGAGCGTCGTTGTCCCGGTTGTTCTTCACGGTGCCGTAGCGGACAACGGCGGGCCCGGCGACCTCATCGCCACCCTGACCGCCGCGTGCCTCGGCGTGCCAGGAGGTCGAAGTGCGCTTTCCCGCTCGGGGCGGGCTCCAGCAGGCCAAGCTGGTAACCGGCCAACGGGTGGGGATGGCGAGCGGGGTTTTGGGGGATCGAAAGGGGGCGGAGCTCCCTTGGGAGGCGCTGTCTGACACCCTGAAGGCGCGCAGCGCCCCCCTCTGTGGAAGGCCTTGCTGTCGGCGGCCCCTACGTCGTGGAGAAGGCGGCGTCGAAGGCCGCCGCCGGCGGGGTGATGGAGTTGAGCTTGCGGATGTACGCCAGAGCCTCCCTGGCCCCGTCGAGCCGGTCCATCCCCGCGTCCTCCCACTCGATCGAGATCGGCCCTTCGTACCCGATCGAGTTCAGGGCGCGGAAACAGTCCTCCCACGGCACGTCGCCCCGCCCCGTGGAGACGAAGTCCCAGCCGCGCCGCATGTCCGCCCACGGCAGGTGCGAGGACAGGCGGCCCTTGCGGCCGTCTCCGACGCGCATGCGCGTGTCCTTGCAGTCCACGTGGTAGATCCGGTCCTTGAAGTCCAGGATGAACCCCACCGGGTCCAGGTCCTGCCAGACCATGTGCGACGGGTCCCAGTTCAGGCCGAAGGCGGGGCGGTGGCCGATCGCCTCCAGTGTCCGCTGGGTGGTGTAGTAGTCGTACGCGATCTCGCTCGGATGGACCTCGTGGGCGAAGCGCACCCCGACCTCGTCGAAGACGTCGAGGATGGGGTTCCAGCGGTCCGCGAAGTCCTGGTAGCCGGCCTCCACCATCGAAGCGGGCACCGGCGGGAACATGGCCACCGTGTGCCAGATCGACGACCCGGTGAAGCCCACCACCGTGTCCACGCCCAGCAGCGAGGCGGCACGGGCGGTGTTCTTCATGTCCTCGGCCGCGGCCTGGCGTACCGACTCGGGGTCGCCGGAGCCCCAGATGCGGGCGGGCAGGATGGTCTTGTGGCGCTCGTCGATGAGGTCGCAGACGGCCTGCCCGACGAGGTGGTTGGAGATGGTCCAGACCTTGAGGCCGTGCTTGTCGAGCTGGGCGCGCTTCTGCTCCACGTACGACGGGTCCGCCATGGCCTGGGCCACGTCGAAGTGGTCGCCCGAGCAGGCGATCTCCAGGCCGTCGTAACCCCACTCGGCGGCCAGCCTGCACACCTCCTCGAACGGCAGGTCGGCCCACTGCCCCGTGAACAGGGTGACAGGTCGCATGAGTCAGTCCTCCACGTCCGTGTAGCGGCTGCCCTCAGCCGCGCTCTGCTCGACCGCCTCCAGCACCCGCTGCACCCGCAGCCCGTCCGCGAACGACGGCGACGGGTCGGCTCCGGTGGCGATCGCCTCCAGGAAGTCCTTGATCTCGTGGGTGAAGGTGTGCTCGTAGCCGAGCCCGTGCCCGGGCGGCCACCAGGCGCCCATGTACGGATGGTCGGGTTCGGTGACGAGGATCCGCTCGAAACCGCCGCCTCCGGAGCTGAACCAGAGCTCGTTCATGGCCTCGAAGTCGAACGCCAGGCTGCCGAGCGAGCCGTTGATCTCGATGCGCATCGCGTTCTTGCGTCCGAAGGCGAAGCGGGTGGCCTCGAACGAGGCCAGCCCCCCGCCCGACAACCGGCCGATGAACAGGGCGGCGTCGTCCACGGTGACCTGACCCATCGAGTCCGCCCGCGAAGCGCCGAGGCCCGCGGACTCCGCGGCGAGCGGGCGTTCCTTGATGAACGTCTCCGTCAGCGCCGAGACGCCCACCAGCGTCTGCCCGGTGATGAACTGCGCCGCGTCCACGATGTGCGCGCCGATGTCGCCCAGCGCGCCGGAGCCCGCCTTGTCCTTCTGCAGCCGCCAGACCAGCGGAAACTCGGGGTCGACGATCCAGTCCTGCAGGTACGCGGCCCGCACGTGCCTGATCTCGCCGATCCGGCCCTCTTCGACGAACCGGCGGGCGAGCGCGACCGCGGGCACCCGCCGGTAGTTGAAGGCCACCATGCTCTTGCCCGGCGCGGAGGCCGCCGCCCGGACCATGGCCTCGGCCTCCTCGACGGTGTTGGCCAGCGGCTTCTCACAGAGCACGTGCTTGCCTGCCTGCAGCGCGGCGATGGCGATCTCGGCGTGTGAGTCGCCGGGCGTGCAGATGTCGACGATCTGCACGTCGTCACGCTGGACCAGCTCTCTCCAGTCCGTCTCGACGTCGGCCCAGCCGAGCTGCGCCGCGGCGGCCTCGGTGCGCTCCTTCGACCGGCCGGCGATCACCGCCATGCGCGGCGTCAGCGGAAGGTCGAAGAAGGCTCCCACGCTCCGCCAGGCCTGGGAGTGAACGCGGCCCATGAAGGCATAGCCGATCATGCCCACGCCGATGGTGGTCTTGTCTGACATGCAACCCCCGATCAGGATTCGAAGCCGAGCGCCAGGTACTTCTCGACGTTCTCCTTGGTGATGGTCTCGGACGCGAGCGTGATTGACTGCGGAACCTGGTTCTCCAGCAGATCACTCATGCCCTTCCCCTGTGCTATCAGACGCGCGAGCTTGATCGCAGAGGAGGCCATCGTGGGGCTGTAGGTGACCGTCGCTTTGAGCACGGAGGTGCCCGACTGGATCTCCTTCATCGCGTTCAGCGACCCGGCGCCGCCGACCATGATGAACTCGTTCCTGTTCGCCTCCTTGATGGCGGCGAGCACGCCGACGCCCTGGTCGTCGTCGTGGTTCCACATGGCGTCGATCTTCTTGTGCGCCTGGAGCAGCGACGTGGCCACCTGGTTGCCGGTCTCGACCGTGAACTTGGCGTCCTGCTTGGCCGTCACGCTGAACCCGTACGTCTTCAGCGCGTCGGCGAACCCCTTGCTGCGGTCCTGCGTCAACGGCAGCGTGGCGATGCCCTGGATCTCGACGATGACCGGGTTGGCCACGCCCTTGTCCTTGAGCTGCTTGCCGATGAAGTGCCCGGCCGCGACGCCCATGCCGTAGTTGTCGCCGCCGATCCAGGTCCGGTACGCCAGCTTGTCGGGGAAGACGCGGTCGAGGTTGATGACCGGGATCCCCGCCTGGGTCGCCTGCAACGCGACCTGGTTCAGCTGCTGGCCGTCGTTGGGCAGGATGACCAGCGCGTTCACCTTGGCGGCGATGAGCGACTCGACCGCCGAGATCTGCTGGTTGATGTCGTTGGTGGGTTCGACGGGCTTGAAGTCGACGTCGGAGTACTGCTTCGCGGCGCTCTCGGCGTTCTTGGCGATGGCCGCGATCCAGCCGTGGTCGGCGGCGGGCGCCGAGAAGCCGATCGTGACCTTCTGACCGGGCTGGTCGTTGCCGCTCGCGGCGGGGGCGGGAGCGGGGGCCGCGCTGGAGGGCGCCGCCGCGGGCTCGTTGCTGGTGCAACCCGCCGCTAAGAGTACGGCTCCGCCGACGAGGAATCCCCGGCGCGCGACGTTCTCACTCATGGTGCTCTCTCCTTCAGGTTCCGCCGCTGGAGAAGGACGGCGACGACGATGATCAGGCCCTTGGCGATGAGCTGGTCGCTGGTGTTGAGCCCGTTGAGAATGAACAGGTTCGTGATGAGCGTGAAGATCAGCAGGCCCAGGATCGAGCCCACGATCGTGCCCCGTCCCCCGGTGAGCAGCGTGCCGCCGATGATCACGGCGGCGATGGCGTCGAGCTCGTACAGGTCCCCGTGGGTGGACGAGCCCGTCGTCGTGCGCGCCATGATCAGGATGGCGGCGATGCCGCAGCACAGCCCCGACAGGGCGTAGAGCAGCATCGTGTGCCTGCGCACGTCGATCCCGGCGAGCCTGGCCGCCTCGGGGTTGCCCCCGACCGCGTACGTGCGCCGCCCGAACGTCGTGCGGTTGAGCACGATCCACCCCAGCACCACGACCAGGGCGAAGATGTAGACCAGCAGCGGGATGCCGAGCAGGCGCGTGGTCGACAGGTCCACGACGGCGGCGTTGTCGGCCTGGATGAGCTGCGTCTTGCGGTCGGACATGCGCTGCGCCAGCCCGCGGGCGGCGACGAGCATGGCCAGCGTGGCGATGAACGGCACCAGCCGCCCGTAGGCGATGAGCAGGCCGTTGACGAGCCCCGCTCCCGTGCCGACCAGGATGGCGCAGATCGCCATCACCACCGGCCCGTACGACTGGGTGGCGAGCGTCGTCGCCCAGACCGAGGCCAGCGCCATGACCGCGCCCACCGACAGGTCGATGCCGCCGCCGATGATCACGAACGTGGCCCCGACCGTGATCACGCCGATCGTGGCGGCCAGGGACAGGATGCTGACCAGGTTGGAGGCGGTGGCGAAGTTCTCGGGCCTGGTGACCAGGCCGACGACGACCAGCAGCGCCAGGGCCGCCAGCAGCCCGAGATGCCGCATCTCCCCGAGGCCGCCGAAGCCGCGCGACGGCGGGGGTGCGGCCACTCCGGGCAGCGGCCGCTCGGTTGTGGGCTCGCTCATCACGCCGCCCTCCCATTCATGATCATGTCGAGTACGCGGTGTTCGTCCAGCTCCGCCGCATCGCCCTCGTGGATGACCGTGCCCTCGCGTAACACCAGCACCCGGTCGGCGAGGCCGAGCACCTCGGGCACCTCGCTGGAGACCAGCAGCACGCCGATGCCCCGCTCGGCGAGGTCGCGGATGACCGCGTACAGCTCGGCCCTGGCGCCCACGTCCACGCCCCGGGTCGGCTCGTCGAGCAGGAGCAGCTTGCGACCGCCGAGCAGCCAGCGGGCGAGAACGGCCTTCTGCTGGTTGCCGCCCGAGAGCGTCCTGATCGGGCGTTCCGGGTCGGGTGGCCGGATGTCCAGCATTTCGGACAGGCGCTTGGCCTCGTCCCGCTCGCGTTTGCGGTCGATCCAGCCGAACCTGGCGAACCCCGGCAGGCTGCCCAGCGTGATGTTGGCGGTGACGCTCTGGTCGAGGAGCAGGGCCTGGGCCTTGCGCTCCTCCGGGGCCAGGCCCATGCCGCGCTTGACCGTGCCGACGACGCTGCGGCGTACGGGCTGCCCGTCGAGCAGGACGCGCCCCGATGAGGGACGGGCGCCGTACACGGCCTCGAGGATCTCCGAGCGACCCGAGCCCACGAGCCCGGCCAGCCCGACGATCTCGCCCGCCCGCACGGAGAACGAGACGCCGGAGAAGACGCCCGGCGAGGACAGGTTCTCGGCCCTGAGCACCTCCTCCCCCGGCGCGCGCTCGGCCCTGGGCGGGAAGACGTACTCGACGTTCCTGCCCGTCATGAGGGAGACGATCTCCGCCGTAGGGGTGTCGCGGGCGGACAGGCCGACCGCGACCGTGCGGCCGTCCTTGAGCACGGTGACCCGGTCGCCGATCTCGCGGATCTCCTCCAGGCGGTGGGAGATGTAGACGACGGCCACGCCCTCGCCGGTGAGCTCGCGGATGATGCGGAAGAGGTTCGCGACCTCGTCGTGGGCGAGGGCGGCGGACGGCTCGTCCATGATGATCAGGCGGGCGTCGTGCGAGAGCGCCCGCGCCATGGACACGACCTGCTTGGCCGCCGGCGACAGCCGCCCGACCTCGGCCGACGGGCGGATCTCCGGGTGGCCCAGCCGCTCGAGCACCTCGCGGGCCGCGCGCCTGGCGGCCGGCCTGTTCACGAAGCCGAAGCGGGCGTGCTCGTGGCCGAGGAAGATGTTCTCGGCCACGCTGAGGCCGTCCACCAGGTCGAGCTCCTGGTAGATGGTGGCGAAGCCGAGCCTGATGGCGTCTATGGGGCTGCCCGGGCGCACTTCCTTCTCGTTGAACGAGATCGTGCCCTCGTCCGGCTGGTGGACCCCGGCCAGCACCTTGATCAGCGTGGACTTGCCCGCGCCGTTCTGGCCGAGCAGGCAGTGCACCTCGCCCGCCCGTACGTCCAGGTCGACCCCGTCCAGCGCGCGCACGCCGGGGAACTGTTTGACGATGCCCTTCATGACCAGCATCGGAGGTCCCTTTCAGGCGTTGACGATGCGGTTGATGTTGTCCGGTGAGAGGTAGTGCTCGATGGCGAGGATCCCCGCCCCTAGCGCGGCCGCGTTGATGCCCGTACGGCTCGGTTTGATGGACAGGTGGTGCGTGGCCAGCGGGAGCGACCTGCGGTAGACCGTCTCCCTGATCCCGGCCAGCAGATGCTCGTGCACCCGCGACAGCGCGCCGCCGATGACGATGACCTCGGGGTTGAAGAAGTTGACCAGGCTGGCCAGCACCTCACCGATGAGCCGGCCGGCCTCCCTGACCAGCCGCAGCGCCTGGGTGTTGCCCGCCTGTACGAGCGCCACGACGTCGCCTCCCGACTCGGCCGGCAGGCCCAGCTCGGTCAGCCGCCGCGCGATGGCGGCCCCGCCGGCCACCGCCTCCAGGCAGGCGCTGTTGCCGCACCGGCAGCCCGCGTCCTCGTGGCCGCTGACCCGGATGTGGCCGATGTCGCCGGCCGAGCCCTGTGCGCCCCTGTGCAGCTTGCCCTCGGCCACGATGCCGCAGCCGATGCCGGTGCCGACCTTGACGAACAGCAGGTGGTTGGTGTTCGGGAACGAGTGGCGGTGCTCGCCCAGCGCCATCACGTTGACGTCGTTGTCGACCAGCACCGACACGCCGCCGAAGTACTCGGGGACGGGGTAGTCGTTCCAGCCCGGCATGATCGGCGGATTGTTCGGCCGTCCCGTGGCGAACTCCACCGGCCCCGGCACCCCGATCCCCATCGCGCGCAGCGCCGAGCGCGGCCGCCCCACCTCGCCGAGCAACCGGTCGACCCGCTGGTCCACGTGGGCGAGCACGTTGTCCGGCCCTTCGCCGATCAGCAGCGCGTCCTCGCACTCGGCCAGCACGTTGCCCGAGATGTCCATCAGCGCGACCCGGCAGTGGGTGGCGCCCAGGTCGACGCCCGCGAAGGCGTGGTCCTCGGTCTGCAGGCGCAGCTGGCGCGGCGGCCGCCCGCCGGTGGACTCGCCACTCTCGGTCTCCTCGACCAGGCCGCGCTCGATCAGCGCGTCAACGCGCTGGGAGATCGTGGACCTGGCCAGGCCGGTGAGCCTCGCGAGGTCGGAACGGGTCGTGGCCGAGCCGGCACTGATCAGCGTCAGCACATCACCGGCGGATCCCAGCTGGGGGGTCATGTGGCGACAATAAGATCACCTATGCGGCAAATCAAGAGCGAGGATCGACCAAACTCCCCTGACTTCCGCCGAAGATCGAACAAAGGCTGATTTGTCAGGCTCTTCGGGAAACAGCAGTCCCCGACGCCGCCGGGCCTCCGCGCGCCGGCGTCGGGGACTACTGAGAGTCAGAGCATCGCCTTCATCGAGTCGGCGGCCGTGAGGACGTAGGGCTGCTCGGCCATGACGGCCTCCCAGTTGCCCGCGATGGCCTCGGGCGTGAGGTCGTCGGCCTTCCAGCCGGGCCCCTCGGCCACGAACACCCTGGCCACCCGGCCGCCGCCGACGCTGAACACCTCGCCGCTCGCCTCGCACGTATCGTGCACGAGGTACGCCACCAGCGCACTCACCCGCTCGGGCGTGAACTTGGCCTCGAACTCGGCCGGCAGCAGCGACTCCGTCATCCGGGTCCAGGCGATGGGCGCGATCGCGTTGGCCCTGATGCCGTTGCGGGCGCCCTCGATGGCGAGCGTCTTGGTCAGGCCGACGAGGCCCATCTTGGCGGTGGAGTAGTTGGCCTGGCCGAAGTTGCCGAACAGGCCGGCCGGGCTGGAGGTGTTGACGATGCGGCCGTAGCCGGCCGCCTTCATCAGCGGGTAGGCGGCCTGGCTGACCAGGTACGAGCCGCGTACGTGCACGGCGAGCACCCCGTCGAAGTCCTCGACCGTCATCTTCCCGAACGACTTGTCCCGCAGGATGCCCGCGTTGTTGACGACGATGTCCACCTTGCCGAACGCGTCGACGGCGGCCTGCACGATGGCCCTGGCGCCCTCCGGCGTGGCGACGTTGTCGGCGTTGGCGACGGCCTGACCGCCGTTCTTGGTGATGAGCTCGACCACGTCGGCGGCGGGCCCGGCGGAGGCGCCAGTGCCGTCGAGCGCGCCGCCGAGGTCGTTGACGACCACCTTGGCGCCCCGCTCGGCCAGCAGGAGCGCGTGCGACCTGCCGAGACCGTGCCCGGCCCCCGTGATGATCGCGACCCTGTCATCGAACCGAAGCATCGAACCTCCCACACAGGAGAACAACATTCTGTTACGGATAACATAACCGCGTCACGGCGACCGCCACAGGTCCGGCTCGCCAGGCTCTCTGCGTACCCGGCCCTTGGCCTCCAGCCACACCAGATGGGCCAGCGTCTCGTTGTTGGCCGAGCGCCGCATGAACGACGGGATCGTCTCCCACGGCCGCGACCACGTCAGGCGGGTGGCCGCGTCCCAGCACGTGACGCCGTCGAGGGAACCCACGACCTGCTCGATCTCCGCCAGCCGCGCGTCGTGGTGCGCCATCACGTGGTCCACCCGCTCGGCCAGCTCCAGGAACCGGTACTCGTGCGCGGGCAGCACCTCGTCCACGTCGAGCTTGCGCACGGCGGCCAGCGAGTCGAGGTAGTCGGCCAGCGGGTTCGGCCTCGACTGGGGATGGACGGACACGATGGGCGTGATCTTCGCCAGCACGTGGTCGCCGGAGAGCAGCAGCCTGCGCGCGGGCGAGACGAAGCACAGGTGACCCGGCGAGTGGCCGGGGGTCCAGACGGCCCGCAGGTCCCAGCCGGGCAGACCGAGCTCGTCGCCGTCCTCGACCAGGCGGTCGGGCCTGGCCATCGAGACCACGTGCCTGATCATCATGGACGCGCCCGCCAGCTCGTCCAGCGTCAGCGGCGGCACGCCGCAGCGGGCCAGCAGCGCGCGTTCCCGTCCGACGAGGGAGTCGATGACCTCGTCGTCGTAGCGCTCCCTGATCAGGCGCGCGTCGGCCGGGTGCAGGGCGATCCAGGCGCCCGACATCTCGCGGACGCGCCCGGCCAGGCCGTAGTGGTCGGGGTGGATGTGGGTGACGAGCACGCCCTTGACGTCGGTGATCGCGTATCCGGCCACGCCGAGGCCGGCGACGAGCGCGTCGTACGCCTCGTCCGTGTTCCACCCGGCGTCGACGATCGCCACCCCGTCGGGCAGCTCGAGCGCGTAGACGAGCACGTACCTCAAGGGATTGACGGGAATCGGGACCGGGATCGACCACAGCCCCGGACGTACTCGCTCGACCTGGGGAATCGCCCCGCTCACCCACGCCTCCCGCTGCGCCTGGCTAGCGGGAGTAACCACAAATTTCGCCACAATCCCGAATATAGTTCTGTATCAGAAACATGTTCTACTAGGGGCATGAAGCTGAGCGGCGAGACCTCCCGTAATGGCCGCTTCAACCGGCAGCCGAACCGTTTCACCGAACGCCTCGACTCCCCCGAGCCGGGCCGCTACCGCCTCTACGCCTCCTATGCCTGCCCGTGGGCGCAGCGCGTGCTGATCGTCAGAAAGCTGCTGGGCCTGGAGGACCTGCTGGACGTCACGATCGTCGACCCCATCCGCGACGAGAAGGGCTGGCGGATCCCGGGCGGTGACCCCGAGTACCTGTCGGAGCTCTACCACGCGAGCGACCCCGGCTACACGGGCCGCTACACCGTTCCCTGCGTCTGGGACACCAAGGACAAGCGGATCGTCACCAACGACTTCCCGCAGATCACGCTCGATCTGGAAATGTCATGGGGCACCTCTCCCAACCTCTATCCGGAACGGCTGCGCCCCGACATCGACATCATGAACGACCGCCTCTACCACGGCCTCAACAACGCGGTCTACGAGGCGGGCTTCGCCCGTGGCCAGCAGGCGTACGAGGAGGCGGTGGCGCGGGTCTTCACCACGCTCGACTTCCTCGAGGTGCGCCTGACCGAGTCGGAGTACCTCTTCGACACGCTCACCGACAGCGACGTGCGCCTCTACACGACGCTGGCGAGGTTCGACGCGGTCTACTACGCGCACTTCAAGTGCTCGGTCCGGCGGCTGGTCGACTATCCGGCACTGTGGGCGTACGCGCGCAGGCTGTACGCGATCCCGGCCTTCCGGGAAACCACCGTCTTCGACCACATCAAGCGTCATTACTACATCACCCAGACCAACATCAACCCGACAGGGATCGTGCCTGTGGGCCCGGAGATCGACTGGAGCCTGTAGGGGCGGGCATCCGCACGAACAGCAGGGCTGAGGCCAGCATCACCGGGGCGGCGATCGCCCAGGCGACGGCCGGGCCCGCCTGGGTGGCCAGGGCGCCCAGCGTGAGGTTGGCCACGACCCCGCCGGACTGCAGCGACAGCGAGCTGGTCGAGGTGACGGTGGTGCGCTCGGCGGCGCTGACCGCGTTGTGGGTCATCTCCAGGCACAGCAGGCTCGTCACGGAGAGCCCCACGAACAGCGTCACGTACGCCACCCCGGCGCTCACCAGCCCCGCCGTGCCGCCCAGCCCCGACGTGGCGGCCAGCGACCCCACGGACAGCGCCGCCGGCACCGACCCGGCGATCGCGCCCCTGGCCGAGCCGCCGGCCAGCCGCGCCACGCGGGGCGCGAGGGCGCTGCCCGCCGCGCTGCTCGCGAACCCGAGCGCCGCGACCACGGCGTAGGCCAGGCTGCCGCGCTCGGCCGTGCCCGCCAGCTCGGCCAACCGCCCCGGGGTGAGCAGCTCGATGCTGACCAGCACCACGCCCGAGCTCGCCGCCGCCGCCATCAGGCGCCGCAGCACCGCGCCTCCCGCCGCCAGCCGCACGCCCGACATGACCGTGGCGGGCACCTCGCGCAGCACGCTCGCCAGCGACCTGCGCGCATGCGGCGGCTCGGGCATCGCGAACACCACCACGACCAGCAGCACGGCCGCCGCCATCGCGCCCAGCAGGGGCGGCGCGGCCAGCGGGAACATCAGCGAGGGCGGCACCAGCAGCGGGACGGCGCCGCCCGCCAGCACGCCCAGGCACAAGGCCACCGACTCCATCGCGCCGCCCCTCGCCAGGCCCGGCTTGAGATCGGCGTCGCGGCCCTCGATGCCGTGGAGCGTGTCGACGTACCAGGAGGTGGCGGGGCCGCTGGACAGCGCCCTGGCGACACCCTTGATCACGCCGCTCACCAGGAACATCCAGAAGGTCGTGGACACGCTGATCAGCGCGAGCGCCGCCACGGTGCACGCGGCGGAGGCGGCCAGCACCATCCGCCGCCCGATGACGTCGGCCAGACCGCCCGTGGGCAGCTCCAGGCTCACGGTGACGACCGAGAACACCGTCATCGACAGCCCCACCTCAGCCAGGCTGAGCCCGCGCGCGGTCATCAGCAGCACCATGGTGGCCACCATGAGCCCCAGGGGCAGCCAGGTCAGGAAACTGACGAGCATGTAACGGCGTAATGCCGAGCGGGCGGTCACTGCTCCTCCTGCTTCGACAGCGGTACGGCGCCGTGCCAGGCACTGACCTGCCGGGCCTCGGGATCACCGGCGTACTTGGCGGCGAGCTCGTGCAGCAGCTCCTCGGCCTTCCGGTTGAACTCGCGCAGCCCGGCGGGCGGCAGCGAGACGATGTGGTCGCTCATCCCCGCCGTGTCGACCCAGTCGCGGGACCACTCGGCGACCTCGAACTCCTCCATCACCCGCCGGACCATCTCGGCCTGCCGCAGGTGCATGATCCTGACCGCCTCGCGCCCCTCGGCGGTGGCGGACATCTCGACGGCGTCCCACGAGGTGTAGTTGTGGCGGGCCCGCCAGCGGCGCTCGCGCCCGTCGCGCCGCTCGGGGTCCTCCTCGATGAAGCCGTACTTGAACAGCTCGCGCAGGTGATAGCTGGTCGAGCCGGAGCTCTCGCCGACCTTGCGTCCCAGCTCGCTCGCCGTCGCGGGGCCGTCGGTGCGCAGCAGGCCGAGCAGGCGCACCCGCAGCGGGTGGGAGACCGCTTTGAGCACCTGCGGATCGCTGATCTTGTATTGCTCCTCCATACGGCTCACGATAGACCGCAAAGATAATTTTGCAAAGGGAATTTTGCGGCTTTCCCGCTCCTAGACTGTGGGGATGCTTGACGACATCTGGGTGGACGACTCCGTCTTCGCGCTGCGGCCCGACTTCGCGGTGCTGATCGTGACCGCGCACGGCCTGCACAACGGACCCACGGACGACCGGTCCCGGGCGTGGCTGGCGGCGGCCTCCGAGCTGGAGGCGCAGCCGGACAAGATCGACGCCTGGAAGGACGCGTACCGGGCGTTCGGGGCCAAGCCGCAGCGGACCCGGCCCTCGGTCGACGCCCTCACCCGCAGGATGCCGCTGCCGGAGATCAACCAGGTCGTGGACGCGTACAACTCGATCAGCGTGAAGCACGCGCTGCCGATCGGCGGCGAGGACCTCGACCACTACGTCGGTCCTGCCCGGCTGGTCAGGGCGACCGGCGACGAGGCGTCCGAGGAGGCGCTCGGCACGCCCGAGCCGGGCGAGGTGATCTGGCGCGACGACGTCGGCGTCACCTGCCGCAGGTGGAACTGGCGCCAGGTGGTGCGCACCCGGCTCACCGAGGAGACGACGAACGCGATCTTCCTGCTCGAACGCCTCGAGCCGATGTCTCTGGAGGAGCTCAAGCAGGCGGGCGAGGAGCTGGCCGACCTGCTGTCCGAGTTGTTCCCTCAGGTGCGGATCGCCAGCAGGTTGCTATCCAGCGGGAAATAAACGTCGTGTAGCGGCGTTGATACCAAAGAGTAATAATTGCGGCACCACCTGGACTGACTAGGGGGGCGTGACGTCTTTGCTCTCTCCTGAGAGGATCGTGCGAGGCGTCACAGCCTCTTCGGCGCACGCCGCCGGTCCGGGCGAGTAGCCTTGGACAGGTTCTCTAACATCAACGCCGATCTGCGGAAGAGGGCGATTTCCGCCGTGTCGTCTGAGTCGTCGCGGACAAACCCGCTGGCAAGCTTTGGTCAGAACGAGTGGCTTGTCGACGAGCTGTACCAGAAGTACCTCCAAGATCCTGAGTCTGTCGACAAGGCCTGGTGGAACTTCTTCGCTGACTACAACCCTGATTACGGACCGGGCCGGGCGGCACCGGGTAGGGAGGCGGCGAACGGCAGTGTGACCGCTCCCGCTCCCCCGCAGGCACCGCCCAAGGCCCCGCCGGCGGCCGAGAGGCCGAAGCAGCCCGCCCCCTCGGTGCCCAAGGGCGCCGAGGAGGTCAAGCTGCGCGGCGCCGCGGCCCGCACAGCCGCCAACATGGACCTGTCGCTGGCGGTCCCGACGGCGACCAGTGTGCGGGCGATCCCGGCCAAGCTGCTGATCGACAACCGCATTGTGATCAACAATCACCTCAAGCGGGGTCGCGGCGGGAAGGTGTCCTTCACCCACCTGATCGGCTACGCGATCGTCAAGGCCCTGAAGGCCATGCCGGAGATGAACTACTCCTACACGGAGATCGACGGCAAGCCGACGCTGATCAAGCCCGAGCACGTCGGGTTCGGCCTGGCGATCGACGTGCAGAAGAGCAACGGCGAGCGCCAGCTCCTCGTGCCCTCGATCAAGGGCGCGGAGGAGATGGACTTCCGGCAGTTCTGGATGGCCTACGAGGACATCGTCCGCAAGGCCCGCGCGGGCAAGCTGGGCGTCGACGACTTCGCCGGCACCACGATCTCGCTGACCAACCCCGGCACGATCGGCACCGTCCACTCCGTGCCGCGCCTGATGCCCGGCCAGGGCACCATCATCGGCGTCGGCGCGATGGAATACCCGGCCGAATACCAGGGGGCCTCGCCGGACACGCTCTCGCGTCTGGCCGTCTCCAAGGTCATGACGCTGACCAGCACCTACGACCACCGGATCATCCAGGGCGCCCAGTCGGGCGACTTCCTGCGTCAGATCCACCGGCTGCTGCTGGGCGAGGACGGCTTCTACGACGAGGTCTTCGAGGCGCTGCGGATCCCGTACGAGCCGGTCCGCTGGGTGCAGGACGTCTCGGCCTCCCACGACGACGACGTGTCGAAGTCCGCCCGCGTGATCGAGCTGATCCACGCCTACCGCGTGCGCGGCCACCTGATGGCCGAGACCGACCCGCTGGAGTACAAGCAGCGCAAGCACCCCGACCTCGACATCCAGTCGCACGGGCTGACGCTGTGGGACCTGGAGCGCGAGTTCGCCACCGGCGGTTTCGGCGGCCGTCCGCTGATGAAGCTCCGCGAGATCCTCGGCGTGCTGCGCGACTCCTACTGCCGCACGGTCGGCATCGAGTACATGCACATCCAGAACCCCGAGGAGCGGGCCTGGATCCAGGCGCGGGTGGAGAAGCCGCACAAGTCGCCCGAGCGCGACGAGCAGCTCAACATCCTGTCCCGGCTCAACACCGCCGAGGCGTTCGAGACGTTCCTGCAGACGAAGTTCGTCGGCCAGAAGCGCTTCTCCCTGGAGGGCGGCGAGTCCCTGATCCCGCTGCTCGACTCGGTGATCAGCGACGCCGCCGACGAGGACCTCGACGAGGTCGTCATCGGCATGGCCCACCGCGGCCGGCTCAACGTGCTGGCCAACATCGTGGGCAAGTCGTACGCGCAGATCTTCGGCGAGTTCGAGGGCAACATCGACCCGCGCACGGCGCACGGCTCCGGCGACGTGAAGTACCACCTCGGCGCGGCGGGCACGTTCACCGCGCCGAGCGGCAAGACCATCACCGCCTCCGTGGTCGCCAACCCCTCCCACCTGGAGGCGGTCGACCCGGTCCTCGAGGGCGTCGTCCGCGCCAAGCAGGACCTCCTGGAGCGCGGCGAGGAGGGCTTCACCGTCCTGCCCGTCCTCATCCACGGCGACGCGGCCTTCGCCGGCCAGGGCGTCGTGGCCGAGACGCTCAACCTGTCGCAGCTGCGCGGCTACCGCACCGGCGGCACCGTGCACGTGGTGGTCAACAACCAGGTCGGCTTCACGACCTCGCCCGCCTCGTCCAGGTCGTCGGTCTACGCGACCGACGTGGCCCGGATGATCCAGGCTCCGATCTTCCACGTCAACGGCGACGACCCCGAGGCCGTGGTGCGCGTGGGCCAGCTGGCGTACGAGTACCGCCAGGCGTTCCGCAAGGACGTCGTGATCGACCTCATCTGCTACCGCCGCCGCGGCCACAACGAGGGCGACAACCCCGCCTTCACCCAGCCGCTGATGTACGACCTGATCGACGCCAAGCGCTCGACCCGCAAGCTCTACACCGAGGCGCTGATCGGCCGGGGCGACATCACGGTCGAGGAGGCCGAGCAGGCGCTGCGCGACTACCAGGCCAAGCTGGAGCAGGCGTTCACGGAGACCCGCGAGGCGGCGAAGAAGCCCGCCGAGGCGGCCGCGATGCGCGTGCCGCCCACCGAGGTCGTCAAGTGGTCGCATGACGAGACGCCGACCGCGATCAGCGACGAGACGCTCAAGCGCATCGTCGACACCCAGCTCAACCTGCCCGACGGCTTCACGCCGCACCCGCGCCTGGCGCCGGTGCTGCAGCGCCGCGGCCAGATGGTCGAGCACGACGCGATCGACTGGTCGATGGGCGAGACGCTGGCCTTCGGCTCGCTGCTCATCGACGGCCACCCGGTGCGCCTGGTGGGCCAGGACTCGCGCCGCGGCACGTTCACGCAGCGCCACGCGGTCCTGGTCGACCGGATGACCGGCGCCGACCACACGCCGCTCAAGACCTTCAACCAGGGCACCACGAAGTTCTACGTCTACGACTCGCTGCTCAGCGAGTTCGCGGCGCTCGGCTTCGAGTACGGCTACAGCGTCGTCCGCCCGGACGCCCTGGTCGCCTGGGAGGCGCAGTTCGGCGACTTCGTCAACGGTGCCCAGACGATCATCGACGAGTTCATCTCGTCGGGCGAGCAGAAGTGGGGCCAGAAGTCCTCGGTCGTGCTGCTGCTGCCGCACGGCTACGAGGGCCAGGGTCCCGACCACTCCTCGGCCCGCATCGAGCGGTTCCTGCAGGTCTGCGCGCTCGACAACATGACGGTCGCGCAGCCCTCCAGCCCGGCCAACTACTTCCACCTGCTGCGCTGGCAGGTGGAGTCGCAGCGGCACAAGCCGCTGGTGGTCTTCACGCCCAAGTCGCTGCTGCGCCACAAGGCGGCCACGTCCAAGGCGTCCGACTTCACCTCCGGCACCTTCCAGCCGGTGCTCGGCGACACGTCCGCCGACCCGGCCAAGGTCACCCGGATCGTGCTGACCTCCGGCAAGCTCTACTACGACCTGGCCGCGGAGCGGGAGAAGACGGGCCGCGACGACGTCGCGATCGTCCGGCTCGAGCGCCTCTACCCGTTCCCGGGTGAGGAGCTGGCCGCCGAGCTGGCGCGTTACGGGGCGCAGGCGGAGCTGCTCTGGGCGCAGGACGAGCCGGCCAACATGGGGCCGTGGCCGTACCTCACGCTGAAGCTCGCGGAGGACCAGCAGGCACTGGGCGGTCGCCCGGTGCGCCGCGTCTCGCGCCGGCACAACAGCTCGCCGGCGACGGGGTCGCACAACACGCACGACACCGAGCTCGAGGACATCCTGCACGAGGTCTTCGGCTGAGCCGACGCAAACAAGTGAGCCCCCAGCCCCGGCTGGGGGCTCGCTGCCGTTTCAGGAGGAATGGAGAGAGATGTACTTCACGGATCGGGGGATCGAGGAGCTCGTCGAGCGGCGGGGCGAGGAGGAGGTCAGCCTGCTGTGGCTCGGTGAGCGGTTGCGCGAGTTCGTCGACCTCAACCCCGAGTTCGAGACCCCGATCGAGCGGCTGGCCACGTGGCTCGCACGGCTGGACGACGACGAGGACGACGACTGACCTCGACTAAACGCGATACATCTTGAGATTCCGCCGAACGCGACATATCGTGTCAGGTGTAGACACGGTCGCCAGAAGGGCGGGGGATCAATGCAACAGTGGACGATCGATGCACCGGAACAGCTGACGTTCGGCTCAGTGAAGTCGCTCGACGTCCGCATCGTCGCCGGTCGGCTGGACGTGCTCGCCAGCGACGGCCCGCCCACCGTGGAGGTGGCCGAGATCGAGTCGGCCTCCCCGCTGCTGGTGACGTACGACGAGGACACCGGGGAGCTCTCGGTCGCCTACAAGGACCTCACCTGGGACGGCCTGCTCGGCTGGCTGCGGCGCGACCGGCGCCGGACGGTCCTGACGATCGCCGTGCCCAAGGACTGCACGGTCAACGCCGGGGTGGTCTCCGCTCCTGCCGTGGTGGCCGGGTTCGAGAACATGACGCAGGTCAGGGGCGTGTCCGGGGAGATCGTGCTCGACGGCGTCAGCGGCGACGTGCACGCCACGACCGTCTCGGGCCCCGTGGAGAGCCGGGCCATGGACGGCGACCTGAAGTTCAAGAGCGTCTCGGGCGACCTGACCGTGGCCGACGGCACCCCGCGCAGGCTGCGGGCCAACACCGTGTCCGGCCGGATCACGGCCGACCTGGCCCTACGGCCGACCGGCTACGTGACGCTCAACAGCGTCTCCGGTGACATCCTGGTCAGGCTGCCGGAGAACGTGGAGGCGGACGTGAGCGTGCGGTCCACCTCGGGCCGGCTGGTCAGCACGTTCGGCGAACTGTCCAACACGAACGGCCCCGGCGCCAAGTCGATGTCGGGCCGGCTGGGCGGCGGCATGGCGTCGCTGTCGGCGACCACGATCTCCGGCGAGGTCGCGCTGCTCAAGGGGGAGAAGGAATGAGCCCTGTCTTCGGTCACGGCCGGCTCCGGCTGTACCTGCTCAAGTTGCTGGAGGAGAGCCCCCGTCACGGCTACGAGGTCATCAGGCTGCTCCAGGACCGCTTCCTCGGCGTCTACTCGCCCTCTCCCGGCACGATCTACCCGCGCCTGGCCCGCCTGGAGGAGGAGGGCCTGGTGACGCACGAGGTGGTCGAGGGCAAGAAGGTGTTCTCGATCACCGACAAGGGCCGCGAGGAGCTGAACGCCCGGCTCGACGAGCTCGACGACCTCGAGCAGGAGATCTCCGCCTCGGTACGCGACATCGCCCGCGAGGTCAAGGAGGACGTCCGCGACACGGTCAGGTCGTTGCGCGACGAGCTGACCCGGATGGCCAAGGACGTTCGCACGGGGACCAAGGAGGACACCAGGCGCCTCAAGGAGCAGCAGAAGGCGGACTTCAAGCGGCTCAGGGAGCAGCAGAAGCGGCAGTGGATGGAGCACGCCAACCACTGGCAGGACGAGGGAGAGCGGCTCACCAGCGAGTGGCGCAGGATCTGGACCGAGGTCTGGTCCACGCTCGGGGGCGCCCCCAAGAGCCGTGCCGACCTCGACGCGGAGCTCGGCGAGCTCTTGGCCGACTTCATCGCCGAGGCCCGTCAGGAGGCCTCTGAGGCCCGCCTGACGCCGGAGAAGCTGGCGGAGCTGCGTACGACGCTCGACGACGCGAGCCGCCGCGTCCGCGACATCCTCGAACGCTGACCCTCACCCGGATCCTCGAACGCCGACCATCACTCGGCCTCATGCCGAGCGGAGCTGCCGCTCCAGGCGGCGCGAGCTCCGTTCGGCCTTGCGGGCATGGTAGGCGATGGGCATGTACCGCAGGCGTTCGGGCAGGCGCGGCGTCAGCACGGCCACGGCGTGCCCGAGATGCCGTAGCCGCCGCTCCTCCCGTGCCGTCCAGCGCAGCCCCAGCTTCCGCCGCACGGCGGGCGGCAGGGTGCCCACCGTCACGAAGTGGTTGAACTCCCCCGATCCGGCCCCGACCGGCGTCCACAAGCGGCGCAGCGGCCTCGGCAGCCCGGGCGGCGCCGGCGTGCCGCGCAGGACGGACAGCACGTCGAGCGCGGTCGGATGGGCCTCAAGCCGGTCGGCCACCATCTCGTCGAAGTACCGCCAGAACCCCTCCAGGTCGCCGGGCATCTCGCGCTCCGGCACCTGCAGGATCGCGCCGAGCTGCCGCGACTCGGCATAGAAGCGCCGCTGCTGCTCGACGGTGAACGGGGTGCCGAAATAGCGCCGGAGCGTGATGAACCGCTCGAACAGCGACAGGTGCACCCACGCCCACGCCTCGCCGTTCAGCGCGTGATACGGCCTGCCGCGCTCGTCCACCCCGCTGATCGGCTTGTGCAGCTCCCTGAGCCGCCGGCCCTCGGCCGGGCCGTCCGCCCCGCCGTACACCCATTTCTGGATGGAGACGAGCGTGCGGGTGAGCCGCCCCCACGGGTCGTCCTTGTACGTGGAGTGCTCGGCGACTGCCGCGCCGACGGCCGGGTGCATCGTCTGGATGACCAGCGCGCTGCCGGCGACCAGCAGATTGCGGTATTCGCCGGCGGTGTCCCAGTGCATCGAACCTGGGCCGAAGGGCTCGACCTCCATGGTGACGGCCTCCCGGGTGAGACAACTCCCTCATGCTTGTATCACCCAGGAGCCGCCGAAGTAACCCATTACTTATTCATACGGCAAAAACGACTTTTCCGAAGATCTCCCCTGCTGCCATGGCTGCGAAGCCGTCACGTGCGTCCACCAGCGACAGCACCCGATCGACGGCAGGCCGCACGCCGGTCTGCTCCAGGAAGACCGCCAGCCGCTGCAGCTGGTCCCGCGTGCCCATCGTGGAGCCGATGACGGACAGCTGCAGGAAGAAGACCCGGTTCAGGTCGGCGGGCGGAACCGCGCCGCTGGTGGCGCCGGAGACGACGATGCGCCCGCCGGGTTTGAGCGACTTGAGCGAGTGGTCCCAGGTGGCCTGCCCGACGGTCTCCATGACCGCGTCGACCCGTTCCGGCAGCCGCGCGCCCGACTCGAACACCTGGTCCGCGCCGAGCTCCCGGGCACGTTCGCGCTTCTCCTCGGAACGGCTGGTCGCCCAGACCCGGTAGCCGCCGGCCCGGCCGAGCGCGATCAGCGCGGTGGCGACGCCACCGCCCGCTCCCTGCACCAGCACGGTGGAGCCGGGCTCCAGCCCGGCCTTGTCGAACAGCATCCGGTACGCGGTCAGCCAGGCCGTGGGCAGGCAGGCGGCGTGCTCGAAGCTGAGCGCGGCCGGCTTCGGCACGAGGTTTCGGCGCGGCACGGCCACGCGCTCGGCGAACGTGCCGTCGTGCAGCTCGGACAGCAGCGTGCGCCTGGGATCGAGCGTCTCGTCCGCGCCGGTGCCGATCACGGAGTGCACGATGACCTCGTTGCCGTCCTCGTCCACTCCCGCCGCGTCACAGCCGAGCACGATCGGCAGCCGGTCCTGCTTGATGCCGACGCCTTTGAGCGTCCAGAGGTCGTGGTGGTTGAGCGCGGCCGCCCGCACGGAGACGGTCGTCCATCCGTCCGGGACCTTCGGCTCCGGATGCTCGCCGAGCGTCAGCCCGGCGAGTGGGTTGTCGGGATCGGTCTGTGTGGCGGTTACGGCGAACATGGCCGCACCTTACTTCAGCGCGCCCGCCCTGCCTCGGACCGCCTTACTTGAGAGTGACGCGGATTCCCTCGATCGCCTTCGTCCTGAACGGCTGTGACCCCGTGACGGCGACCAGCACGTCCCCCCGGCACACCCGGTCGGCGGCCCGCCCTCGCCCTCTGATCACCGCCGGCACCAGTGCCCGCTTCTTGCACTCCGGGGTGGGCACGAGCGCGACCATGTCCCCCATGCCATCGCCGAACCAGAGCTGCGGCCCCACCGGCTCCCCCTGCACGCTCTCCCCCGGCTTGGCGAGTCGCACGGGCTCCTTGGCCGACAGCACGAGGTAGCCGTCCTTCGTCACCTTCCCCTTCAACCCTTTCGCGAGCGCCATCCGCTGGTCGAACGTCAGCCCCCGCCCGTGGTCGTTCATCACCAGCCACCACCGCCCGAACGAGAACAGCAGCACCTGCCCGTAGTATCCGTTGCCCCGACGGGGCCAGAGGGTGACGTTGGGCGTGTAGTTCCTGATCGGCTCGCCGCCCCTGGTCACCTCGGACTCTCCGCTGTACGGGGCGGTGAACTGCCGGTGCTGCCCGTCGATCCAGGCGCCCTGGGACGGCCGCGACCCCATCTCGTCGAGGCCCAGCTCGGCCGGATAACGCACCTCGGCCCGCACCCCGTGCGGGAACACCACGTCGATGACCTCGTCACCGCCCTTGGCCCTGGCCGGGGCGTTGAGGATGTTGGGGGCACCGCCGATCCCGGTGAGCGATCTGCTGGGCTCGGGGGTGGGCGTCGCCGGCGGCTGCGGCTCGGGATCCCTGCTGCTGAGCAGGCTGACAATGGGGATCAGCAGGAGCGCGAGCAACGCGACCAGCCCGATCCACCGGCGGCGACCTCGCTCGCCTTGCTCGATGACGTCGAACCGGTCAGCCACGACGTTCCTCGCCGAGTAGTGAGGGCTCGCGCCCTTTCACCTCAGTTCAGTTGAGCGGCGACCTCCAGCGCAAGCCCTGGAACCTCGCGAAGTCCTTGTCGCAGGACACGAATTCGCAACCGTGCTCGATGGCGAGTGCGGCGAGGTAGGCGTCGGGAATGAGGTTGCCTACCGCACCGGCCTGCCGGCACAGCTTGACGAAGATCTCCCAGTGCCGCGAGCCGGCGTTCACCACGACCGCATGCGGCTGGTGGCGGACGCTTTCGGCGAACTCTCGCGCGACTTCGAATGAGGTGGGGCCGGGGATACGCGTCACCACGCGGATGAAGCCGTTGAGCGCGAAGTCGCTCACGGCATATGCCTCGTCGCCGCTCAGGAGCTCGGTGAGCACGGCATGACACTGCTCGTGATGCTCCATGTCACGCCGCTGCGCGTTGACGAGGATGTTGGTGTCAAGCATCCGCATGACAGCTCCTCACAGCACGCTCGATGTCGTCCTGCTCGAGAAGCTCCTTGATCTCGGCCCAGGTCAGCTTGGGACCAGACGCGGATCCGGAGACCGGCAGATTGATGTGGGGCCGCTCAGCGACCTCCGTGGACCGGTTGAGCAGTTGCCTCAAGGCATCCTCCATCACCGAGTTGAGACTGCGTCCGTTACGTGCCGCGTACGCCTTCGCCTCGTTGAGGAGCGTCTCGTCGATGCGCACAGTTGTCCTCCGCATGACTCCAGCGTCCGCCCGTGACATAAAAATGTCAACCCGGATAGTAGTCACGCGGTCACAGATTTGACATCCACTACAGGTCACCAAGCAGCCACATTGACCTCCCCGTCGCTCACAAGCCGCACCCGCTGCCCCACCAGCTCCCGCGACTCGGCATCCGCCAGCAGCCCGGCCGCCTCCACCACGGCATAAGCCCGCCCACCAGGCACATCGACCACGAGAACACCCCGCTCGGCGGCCCCGTCCCGCCCGTGCGCGACCGTGTACCCGGCCACCACCCCGTCCCCGTCAAAGGAGTCCACGACAGGCACCTCCTCGGCCACGAACACCGGAGACGCGCTCCCCAGCCGCCCACCCGGCTCGCTGGACCACACCGCGTACGTGTGCTTCGTCAGATGCATCCCGACCCCGCTCACCAGCCCGTGCCCGGGCCGCGCCCGCAGCAGCCCCGCCATGGTCGCCGTCGAGTGCAGCACGTAGTCGCTGGCCGGCCCGCCCGCGTACGGCAGCCCGCCGGTGACCGTGAGGCCGCGCGGGTCCAGCGGGTCGAGCCCGATCGCGTCGCACGCCTGCCGCAGCGCGATCGCGAAGCAGCTGTAGACGTCCAACGCGTCCATGTCGCCCAGTCCGAGCCCGGCCCGCAGGAAGGCGGCCTCGGCGACCTTGCCGATCGCCTCCGAGGCGCCGAGCGCGGGCCGCGCGCCCACCTCCCAGGTGTCCTCCCCGTACGCCCATCCGCGCAGGTACACGCGCCGCTCCTCGGGCACGTCGAGCCGGTCGGCCAGCCGGGTGCTGGCCAGGACGACGGCCGCCGCCTGGTCCACCTCCAGCACCGCCACCGTGTTCCTGGTGTAGGGCCAGCCGACGAACCGGTCGCCGTGCGCGAGCTCGTCGGCAGTGCGGACGGTCCTGCGCCAGGCGTACGGGTTCGCGGCGGCCACCTCGGTCATCGGCGCCATCATCCGGCCCCTGTCGCGCATCTCCTCCTCGACCGTGAGACCGAACGCCGCCCGCCGGGCCGTCTCCATGATCGCGTAGGTGTGCACCGGCAGGAACAGCCCATGGGCCAGCGCGGATGGGTGCGGCGGGCGTTCCCACCCATATGGGGGTTTGGGCACGGCGGGATGGCTCCACGGCACGTGCTCGCCCGCGTTCCGGTACGCCCTGCGCGTCGCGAGCGCCTCGGCCCCCGTGACCAGCGCGGAGTCGATGTCGCCCGCCGCGATCCTGGCCGCGGCCTCGCCGATGAGCGACTGCGGAGCCGTACCGCCGACCTTGGAGTACGCGCGGTGGCGCGGCGTGGCGCCGAGGCGCTCCGCGAGGCGGCCGACCGGGGAGTCGTACTGCCAGGAATCGGTGTAGACGATCTGGACCGAGTCGAGCCGCTCGACGGGGAGCCGGGCGTCGCCGGCGGCCGCGCGGGCCGTCTCCTCCCACAGATCGAGCGG
Source organism: Nonomuraea sp. NPDC049400 (assembly GCF_044466425.1). Classification (NCBI taxonomy): domain Bacteria; kingdom Bacillati; phylum Actinomycetota; class Actinomycetes; order Streptosporangiales; family Streptosporangiaceae; genus Nonomuraea; species Nonomuraea sp. NPDC049400. Next base: position 7,176 of record NZ_JBITMP010000051.1, on the reverse strand, counting down.
TTCGGGGCCAGGCTGCTCGCGAATAGTGAGTTGCGCGATGCCGATGAGACAGGGCGTGCGAGGATCCATGAAGCCATCTAACCAGAACAAGATTCGGGTCGCCGTGGAGTGGCATTTGATAATGCGAGTTACCGCTGTTACCACAGACAAATAACCGTCGCCGCCACCTGCGGAGATGCCAATCAGTAATACATGCGATTTCGCTATCTCTATAACGGAATGGAACCGGGCCATGCTTTTTCACGTCGTTTCATGGCCACCCGCCTGCGCCATTCATTAACGTTCCGATCGTTTTCCTGGCCCACCGGGGCGCAGTACCCCGCTCTGGGCCGCCGAAAGCTGAGAGGAGCCCCATGTTTTCCCGAGCAAGGCGCATCGCGATCCCGCTCGCCGGCCTGCTGGCCGTCGGGCTGGCCGCCGGCATGGTCGGCGGCACCGCGGCGAGCGCGGCCGCATCTCCCTCCGAGGTCGTCTCCCAGAACGCCACCACCCCCGCCGAGCAGGCGGTCCAGTTCTGGACGCCCGACCGCGTCAAGCTGGCCACCGACCACGACGACGGCCTCGACCTGACCTCCAAGGGCGTCAAGGGCACCAACGACGCCCCCGACGGACCCGCCGGATCGGTCCCGCCGATCGGCGAGGAGAAGACGAAGGCCAAGAAGAGCAAGCACGTCAACCTGCCGAACACGGTCGGCCGTGTGTTCTTCACGCTGCCCAAGGCCGACCCGCGCAACCCGAAGAACTGGCGTTACTGCTCCGCCAGTTCGGTACAGGGCAAGTACCGCAACCTCGTGGCGACCTCCGCCCACTGCGTCTACGACACCAGCAAGAACACCTTCTACGACAACTGGATCTTCATTCCGTCGTACTGGGACGGCAACAATGTCTGGGAGGGCAAGGCGCCCTACGGCATTTACGCCGCCAAGACGTTCAACGCGCACGACGACTTCGTGGTGAAGGAGGACTACGACTTCGACTACGCGTTCGTCAACGTCTACAACGGCATCAAGGTCAACTGGGAGAAGGTCAACGGCCGCTGGCAGTGGACCGTCAAGAACGTCGGCCGGCTCGGCGACAACGTCGGCGGACAGGGCTTCACCTGGAACAGGAGCACGAAGCTGAACGTGTTCTCGTTCGGGTACCCGGCGGGCGAGCACCCCGACGGCGACAAGCCGTACACCGGCCGCACCATGAAGTTCTGCTATGGCAAGACCAAGCCCATGCCCGAGGCCCGCAAGTACAACCTGCAGGAGCACACCGGCTTCAAGTGCTCCTTCACCGCCGGCGCGAGCGGCGGGCCGTTCCTCTACAACTACAAGAGCGCGTCGCGCACCGGCTACCTGGTCGGCGTCAACAGCGTCGCGTGGGACACCGACGGCAACGACCGCTACGACTACATCTCCTCGCCGTACTTCAACACCGACACCTACAAGGTCTACAAGGCAGCCGCCAACCGCTGGACCGGCAACTTCCGCTGATCAGCTCGGCACCCTGAGCCCCGGTTCCCTGGGAACCGGGGCCTTCCCCCTAACGCGCCAATGAGGCGTTCGCCACTGGAGCGGCGCGGAATCACTGCAATTCAACGCATACCCGCACCCGCTCTGACCTGCGAAAACGCCGAATCCCATGATCATTTAGCGCTTGTCTGACGGTGCTCTTATAGCGCACCATGCACCCTTGATCAGGTAACGAATCTCTATCCTGGCTGCAATACCACCTATACATCTGGAAAAATCCACCCTTACAACCCCAAGAAAGGCATATTCATGATCCCCCGGGCCAGGCACTTGGTGGCGGCTGCACTCAGCAGCGCGCTGCTGATGCTGCCCGCCTTCACGGGGGTAGCGAACGCCGCGCCCGACAGCAGGGTGTTCGCCGTCACGCTGGCCAAGACCGCGGTGGACGTGAAGCGGGTCGCCGACTACTGGCAGCCCGCCCGGCTCAAGAACGCCGACCCGGCCACGCCGAGCACCGCGGCCACGCCCGCGCCGTCATCGTCCCCCGCCCCCTCCTCCCCCGCCGTGGAGGTCCCGTCCCCGGTCACGCGGGCGACCGCCGCGCAGCCGGTGGCGCCGGTGTTGCCGCGCAAGCGCACAGCCGCGACGACCATGGGCAAGGTCTTCTTCCGGTTCGGGGACAAGGAGTACTGGTGCTCGGCCAGCGCCATCGCGGCCAAGAACCGCAGCGTCGTCGCGACGGCCGCGCACTGCGCGTACGACCCGCGCCAGGCCAAGGCGGCCGACTACTGGGTCTTCGTCCCCAATCCCGGCGAGAACGGCGAGACACCCGACGGCATCTACGTGGGCGCCTCGGTCAGCATGCACGAGGACTGGTCCGGCAAGGGCGACTACGACTTCGACTACGCGTTCGTGACCGTGCACCGCGGCTTCAAGTGGGTGCCCAAGAACGGCGGCTACGTCATGCAGGACGTGGGCCGGCTCCAGGACAACGTGGGCGGCCAGGGCATCGAGCTCAACAAGAAGCCGGGCACGTACTCGGTGGCCGCGTGGGGCTACCCCGCCGGCGCGCAGCCCGACGGCAGCCACCCGTTCGACGGCAAGCGCCTGAAGACGTGCAAGCAGGGCCCCACCCGCTGGACCTCGGCCGTCAGCCTCGACCTGCAGAAGGGCGTACAGCTGCTGTCGTGCGACTTCAGCCCCGGCGCGAGCGGCGGCCCCTGGCTGATCGGCTACAACCCGGACCGCGGGCTCGGCAGCCTGAACGGCGTCAACAGCCTGACCTGGAACAGGGACGCCAAGGACTGGTACGACGCGGTGTCGTCCCCGTACTTCGACACCACCACCGGAGAGATCTACCGACGCGCCGCCGCGCAGACCACGCCCGGAAAAGTGACCTAAATCACAGCAACCGATCAGTCACAGCTCGTGATCAGCCAATCCTTTGTCTCAGCAAGGTCACGACGCCCCTTGGGAGCGTTGCAATGATCTACCCGAAATTCCCACACGCATAGTCAAACCTGTAAATTCCGGGTCGTCCGTTTGCTGAGTTATGGGGGTGCACGAGGCGCCTCCGGTCAGCGCAACCTGGAGTTACCTTGAAGCGAATCCTTCTTCCCGCCGGTGGGGCCGTTCTGGCTACCGGCCTGCTCGCCGTGGGTCTGACCGGTACTGCGCAGGCTGACGGGGACGTCTCGCACGACCCCATGGCCAACAACACGTCCGAGGCGGTCTCCGTCGCCTCCTTCTGGTTCGGCGCGAACAGGGCCGCGCTCCGCCAGGCGACCCAGTACACCTGGGACGCGAAAGAGGTCCGCAAGGTCGTCTCCAAGGGCGGCTACAGCCCCGACGGCCGCCCCGGCACCACGGCGCCGACGGGCGCGACGAAGCCGACCGGCTCGGCCCAGAACGTGAACCTCCCCAAGACCATCGGCAAGGTCTTCTTCGTCGACGGCTCGGGCAAGTACCGCTGGTGCTCGGCCACCTCGATCCAGTCGAACTACCGCAACCTGGTCGCCACGGCCGCCCACTGCGTGTACGACACGGACAGCAACAGCGCGCTGCTGGACAACTGGGTCTTCGTCCCCGGCTTCTACGAGGGCAAGACCCCCTTCGGCATCTACGTGGGCAAGCAGGCCTTCACCCACTACGACTTCGACACGTACGAGGACTACGACCGCGACTACGCGTTCGTGACCGTCTACAACGGCGTCCAGCTCGAGGGCATCAAGGCCGTGGACCGCAAGGCCTTCCAGAGCTGGACCGGCCCGAAGCGCGCGTGGGGCGGCCGCTACTACATCCTGGTCTCGAAGGACGTCGGCCGCCTCGGCGACGTCGTCGGCGGCCAGGGCGTCGCCTGGAACCAGCCCACCGGCAAGGCCGTCCGCACCTTCGGCTACCCGTCGGCCCCGCATCCGGACGGCAACAAGGTCTACAGCGGCGTCACGCCGAAGCACTGCTACGGCAAGACCTCCGCCAAGGCGGTCGGCGCCCCCTGGCTGAAGATCGAGGAGCACATCGGCCTCAAGTGCGCCGTGACCCCCGGCTACGACGGCGGCCCCTGGCTCTCGAACTACAGCAACGCGAAGCGCTTGGGCTACGTGAACGGCGTGACCAGCACCTTCGCGGACCAGGACGGCAACGACCGCATCGACTACATCACGTCGCCTTACTTCGACGGTGAGACGGCCGCGGTGTACAACTCGGCCAAGAACGTGTGGTCCGGCAAGATCGTCGGCCCGAACGGCGAGCTGTACAAGTAAGCCCTTCCACGGGAACGGCGAGGGCCTCAACACCAACGAGGCCCTCGCCGTAGCCTTTTCCGGAGCCGGAAAGCACGGCCTTCCACTTGAGGCGCTTGGCGCTATGGAGTTCCAGACAGCGCCTCCCAAGGGGGGCAAGCCCCCCTTTCGATCCCCCGGAAACCCCCGCTCGCTCCGCTCGCCAGTCACCCACCCGTTGCCCGGTTACCGGCTTGGCCTGCTGGAGCCCGCCCCGAGCGGTCCTCGCTATCACGAGGGCTGTTCTCATCAGGGCTCCGCCCAAAGCGAGGGGCTCCCGCCCCTCGCGCACCCCGACGTGAGCCTGTGAAGCGCCCGGTCATTGCCTTCGACCATCGAATAGGCCCCGACGAACTCGGCCCAGCACGACGGTGAGAAAGGTCTTGAACTCCCGACGCTCGCACAGGGCCATTGCCGGGTCGCGATGCAGGCTTCGTCGCGAACGGGCACATTGGAGGCATGAACTCCAGCGCCTGCTACGCCGGCCATCGCGCGTACCTCGTGCCCGCCGATCTAAGTGAGCTGAGAGGTCCGGCCACGGGCGTCGTGGAGCTGCCGACCCGGTTGGACTGGTCAGAACAGCGGATTTACGACCTGTCAGACAACAGTCACGTGGGCCTGATGTACGAACGCGTGATCCGCGAAGCCACCCAATTTGATGACTTGCGAACCTACCTAAACCGCGAAACGCTGATTCGGGTCTGGCCATACCTCTTCTTGCCAGCCGAAGCCAGACACACGTGGGAAACACCGTTTTCGGAGCTACGGCGAGCCGCGTTCCGCCACGTCCACCACTGCCGCTCACACATGCTGACGTAGCCGGCACTAACTGCGCTATCCGCCAGCTTCGTTGAACAGGTCCTGGATGGTCTGAGCGGTGGCCGCGCGCGTGACCCAGGTTTCGAGTTGGGCAAGGTCGGCGCAGGCGTTGATCCGGGCACGTGCGTCGTCCGGAACCTCAAGGCCGCGAGCAGCCAGCACTAGCAGCACCGACCTGGCAGCCTCTTCCGCCTTGCCTTCCACCATGCCTTCCACCTTGCCGCGGCCGAAGTGTTCTCGGGCGAAGGGACTGTAGACCGGCCAGCGGGTGGACGCGGACTTCATGATCTCCTCCATGAGGCGGCGGATCTCGGGCACGGACATGCTGTATGCGTATTCATAGTAATCCGGAGAGTGTTCATCGGTCACGTCGGCCAGGGCAGCGGTGAACGCCTCGACGACCTTGCGTTCGCGGCCGTGGACCATGACCGACATGGCCGCGAGATCTATGTGGGCGGCGGCCTCTTGGGGGTCGACGATGGCCGGGATCTCATCCGGCCCCAGCACCCAGGGTCGCAGGCGGTAGCCGGTCAGCCCGGACTCGATCGGCTGTGCGTAGTGGGCGGCGACCTTGCGGTCGGGGCAGATGACCAGGACCGAGACGTCGCAGCCCAGCATCAGCCACAGGGCGGCGGCGTAGCGGGCGAACTGCCGGGGATCCTTGGTCTTGTCCTGTTGGATCTCCACGATGATGGCATGGACGGGAGGACTTTGCGGGGGTCCCAGGGCGATGACGAGATCGGGCTCGATGTCGTCGGAGGGACGAGTATTGAAACTGGTCTTCTCCACCCGCAGCAAAGTGTCGGGCAGGTCCACCCCCATGAAGTCACGCAGGATCTCCACCGCCAGTTGAGGGCGGTCGGCGAACAGATTGATGAGGGCGTCATGTCGGGGGGACGGCATGACACTGATTGTCACATGACAAGCACGGATAGTGTCGATGATTACTCGCAAGGCTTGCCGTACGGGAACGCGGATCGCCGGGATTGGCACGACTCGACCAAACAGCAACCCTTCACCATTGGGAGACAGACGTACTTCCCCTGCCCTTGACGAGAGCAGCGACGCCCGCCCACAGCGAGCACACCAAGCTACGCCCGCGCCCCACGACCGCGACAGGAAAAGCGCCCTCCACGGGAGACAGAAGACGCGAAACGAGGACTCAGCAGGTCATACGGCGGCCGCCAGGCGAACGCGGTACCCGCCTTGCCCGCCATGGGCACGCCGCCGTCATTGGCCATGAAGACGTACCGGAAGTCGGCATGCACATGTGGCGGCTCCCCTTCGGCCGGATCGGGGGGACCGCGTGGACCTTGATGTCCACCGGAATGTCGTCCTCCGGCACCGCGGGAATCGTGTCACACCAGGCGACGCCGGTCACCGCCTCAAGCCCACGCAACGCGGCACCGTACATGCTCGGGTCTCCCGGCTCGATATGCCCACCAGGCAATCGCCACCGCCCGTGCCCCCGATGCCACATCATCAAGACATCGCCGACGGCATCCACGGCAACCGCACTACAGGTGACGTGCAGCGGAAAGGTCCTCCGCGATACCACATCGCCATTCATCCCAAGGGCCGAGACCAGAAGAGCCGTGTCGAGCCCACGATGGGGAGCGGCAGCGAGATACCGCGCCAGCACAGTGCCGATCTCCTCACGGGAAACAGTCACGATCACATGGAAGTGCCTCAGCCGACCCTCCGCAATCGACTGCCCGACATTGAACGGATTCTTCCGCTTGTCAAGAACGTGAGGTCAACCAGCAAATACGCCCATATGAACCTCACCGCCGTCCCCGGCAACGAGCACCGACCAAGAACTGGCCAGCCAGCACACCACACCTTCCAGCTCCGAGCGTGACACCGAGCGAGCATTCCTGACCCCACGACCAGGGGACGTCTTCGACGGCCGGCATGCAGGTGATCAACAGCCATCGGGCAGTCCACACCCGTCCATCCGGTACATCGCATTCTGTACCGGATCCGCGAATTCACCAACCATGATGACTTGCGAGCGTACCTGAACCTGGATTCACCGCTGAGGATCTGACAAAAGAATCGTGAAATAGGGCGAGGTGCCCTTTGACCTGGGATGATGGGAGTTCTCTACGCTTCCAGCA
>NZ_JBITMP010000050.1:0-85076 GCF_044466425.1 Nonomuraea sp. NPDC049400 | reverse complement strand
CGGCGGACACGACTTAGACACTCGAATCCTTGCAGCTCGGGGGCACCTTTTCTGTTGTTTCAGGCCACACCATCTCACCGCTTGAATATCTGGGGTTAGCGTGGAAGCACCGTGAGGGATGGCTCACATGACCGATAACAAGGCGCAGAAGAGCGCCGCCCGCCGCCTGGCCGCTACATCTGGTATCTCCTACACCGCGGCGCTGTGGCAGCTGCGCGATCAAGCTGCCGGGCAGAGCGTGATTCACGCTCGGGACGTGCGTGCGCATCTGGCCGCGACACTCCAGATGGCAGGCTGGCCGGTGACAGCCGACGAACCGTGCGATGCCGCGCAGTATCGGTTGTGGGCCGGGCCGGCGCTGGTCACGATCGGCCGTGCCGACCAACTGAATTTCTGGCGTGGGGACGAGGACCCGATGACGGCGATCTGGTCGATCTGACAACGCCGCCCGAGATTATCTGCTTCGCCCCGCCGTGAACGACGGCCACGACGTGGAACAGGTCGCGGAACTGCGCGGCGACCTACCGGCCGAGCAGCTGGCAAGCGAGCTCGCCACGTTCGTCGAGCGCTGCCGCGCCGACGCTCTGGCTCGTCGCGGCCTAGACGATGAGTGTGCACTGTGCGGAGGCGCCTATCCGGCAGCCCATCTGCTCGCTCCGACCACGACCGAAGGCCTGCAGGTCTGCCCGGCCTGCGTGTTCGATGGCGACCGCCTGGGCGGGATCACCGCGTCGCTGGAGCTGGACCTTGACCACATGTTCTTTACCGATCTCGACTACCCGGCAGGATGGACGGCGGTGGCGGCGCTGCTGGCCTGCGCAGGTGGTCATGCCCTCCCATCCACCAAGCTGCTGTGCGGCGTTACTCCCTCGCCACGATGTGTGTCCCCGCCAGCGTACGCTCGGCCAGCGCAGCGTGTGGCCGACAGCCGGGCTGTACCTGCCCAGATGCGGCTCCCGGGCTGTCGGGCAGGAACACAAGCACGTCTCCCAGCCGCGCAGGGCACGGCCGGTCATCGTCCACGATGCGCAGCCGGGCCAGTTCGCAGCTGTCGCCGTACCGCAGCGCGTCCTCGAGCTCCAACCGCGCAGCCGCCAACGCGTCAAGAGCATGCTCCAGACGGCGGACGACCGCAGGAGCCAACGGCTGATGCGGCGCATCGATGGCGTCCTGAATCCCCTCGCGCAGCACGTCCACGCGGGCAACGTCCTCCATGAGCAGCGGCCGCATGTCACCATCCGGCCGGTGAAGCGCGTCGATCCGGCGCAACTCCGGATCGGCGAGCATCGCATCCGAGCCGATCTGACCCGGGGTGCGCACCTGGCGAGCGCCCACCTGCAGCACCTGGACAACCCTCGCGCGCTTGAGCACTCCATGCTCATCGATGTCGACGACGTAGGCGCGCGGTTCGCCGGGCGCGGCAATGCCGCCATGAGCGTTCATGGGCTTGACCGTCGGGGTGGCGACGAGCACCCACGTGTCTGCGTGTGGATCGGCGCCGGGCTCGATTTCCGGCGCCGTCAGCACGACCGGTGTCTCCGGCCGGCAGCTTTCGCCGACGCTGACCAGGTCCGCAGCGGTGGCGATGATCCGAGGGGCGTCCATGGTGTTTGTATGTACCATGTCGCGGAGTGATCGGCAGCGGAGCACGGTATGCGAAATTCGGGAAAAGCGTTCGCGTTCACGAGGCGGCTCACCGCGCCGGCGCTCGCTGTGATGCTGATCGGTCCGACGGGCAGGGAGCAAACCCGGCCCGGCGCCTTCACGCTGCAGATTTGGACGTTTGATGTCGTGAACGCGTGGCTTCCGGAGGAGCGGCCTCGGGAAGCCACGCGTTAAACGAGGGGGTCTTACCGTCGTCGCGGCGCCTGTGACGGGGGCGCTTCTGGGGAGGAAGTGGGCGGCGGCCGACGGGGGGAGGGTCGAGCCGCCCCTGACGGGCTCTGCCGCGCGGCCTGTCGGACGGCCTGCCGGGTGGAGGTGGCCACGAACTTCTTGAGCGTCGCCAGCTCCTGTAGAGGGACCGTGACGGTGTAACGTGCGCCGCCCTCGGCGGCTTGCGCGATGACTCCGCGCTCAGACAACCGTTTCAGGAGTTCGTCCGCCTTGTCCTGGCGTACCCACAGTTCCCGTTCGAGCAGCGCTCGCGAGCATTCCTGGGCTTGAACCGCGGCCAGCACAGCACGCTGGAAGAGCCGGTCATCACTCGTGCGCAGCACATGACCATCTGCCACATCGTTCTGCGCGTCGACCGGCGTCGGCTCGGCGCGGCCGTCATGAGTCAGGGGTTGGTCTTGCGGCTTCGAAGCCTCTGATGCGGCCGCGTGCGGGGAGCGTTTCGTGCGGCGGACCGCAGCGGTGTGCTCGGCCGCTGCGGGAGCGTGGTCGACGAGCCAGCGCTCCAAACGCCAGATGAGCACCTGAGCGTCGCTGCGCGCCGGGCTGGTGGTGTCGTGCCGCAGGGGCCGCTGCCAGACCACCCCGGCCAGCACCTCCGCCGGGTTGTGACCGAGCCGCTCCACGCGAGCCAACATGCCGGCCAGCGACGGCCAGGCCGTGTGCCGCAGAATGTGTTCGGCATCGGCGCGCCCGCGGACGGCATGGCGAAGAGCGCTTTGGAGGTCCGGGCGCTGAGCGGCGACATGGTCAGGGCGAGCCCGCGGCCGCGCGCCCAGAAGTTCGGCCGCGTACTGCAGGTGGGCACCAGCCAGCCATGCCAGCTGGGCGTGTGTCTGCCGACGTTGGGACTGTCGCAGCGCGTAGACAGCGCGTACTGCCAGGACCGCGGCGACGACGAACGCCGCCACGATCGCCATCTCGTCACCCTGGCCCACCATGGACCCGGCTCTCACCACTGCCTGCAGCGCGAACCGCATGTGACGCGATGCCTCGCTGCGCTCGCGCCATGGGTCGCGCCCCACCCGCTCCAGGTGCCGGGCCGCAAGCTCGAGCTTGTCTCGCACCGCTTCTGGCGCCCGCCGCGCCGAGACCGTCATCAGGTCCGCCAGGCCGGCGACGGTGGCGGCCGCGCCCGGATCACCGCGTCGCAGCGCCGCGGTCGCGTGCTGGACGGAGCGAGTGGCCTGTTGCCAGGCGGCGATCCGCTCTGCCTTGGCCGTGTCTTCTCGTTGATGCGCGCGGCCGGCGGCCCGTGCGCGTGTAATGGGCGGGGGAGTTGTGCGGCCGCGGGCGGGGGTGGTCGTGTCGGTCCAGCGTTGCCGGATGCGGGGCAGGGAAAGGTCCGGGGCGAGTTTCGAGCCGCTGAACCAGATGGGTTCCCCGCTCGGTCCGGTGTCGCCCTCGCAGGCCACGGCGTAGCCCACCACCTGTCCGGAGGGCGAGGTGTGTCGATGCACCAGCAGTTCAGGTTCGTGGTGCAGCCGGGTGAAGAAGTCCGCCTCGCTGGTCGCTTCGAGCGCGATGGGCCGTACCTTCCCCCGCAGAATCTCTCGTGAGGTCACGCGTTGCCGGCGGAGCCGGTGTGCCTTGGCCTGCTCGGCCAGTGTGGGAGCTTGCACCGCAGTGCGGTCGGCTTCGGCCGTGACGCGTAGGTCGAGCTCGTGCTCGATCGCGCGGCACTCCTTTCGCAGCCGCAGCCAATCGTTGTGCCGGTCAGGTAGTTTTCCGTCTTGGCGTACGAGCGTGGCCACCAGGTGAACGTGATCGTCAGCATGGCGCACGGCGATCCAGCGGCAGCCATTCGGATCGCCGCGAGGTGTGATGCCGGCGGCGGCGACGAGACGGCGGGCGATCTGCGCCCACTGCGCGTCGCTCAGTTCGGGATCTCCCGGTGCGGAGCGCACGGAGGCATGCCAGACGTGGTTCTCAAGCCGCCCGCCGTACGCCTCGACCGCGCGGTCCAAACGTCGCGCCAACGTGTAGAGCGCCTCCCCCCGCCGGCTCTCGTGCTCGGCGGCAGGGTCGAATTCCACGCCATCCCAGGAAGCGACTAGCCGGGGCCGCTGGTGCTCTTCGCGTCGGCCGGGCCCATAGACGTAGCAAAGCAGACCATAGGTTCGGCTGCCCTGCTGCACCTTCGCGATCACGATGGGGGCTCTAGGCCGGCGACGGCGTCCGCTGCGGCCTCCAAACGGCGGATCCCATCCGTGACACGCATCAGGAGTTCATCCAACGCCACGGCCTCATGCTCGGAGTCGAGCGTCGTCACCGCCTCGCCCAGCGCTGCGGCAAGACGGTTCATTGCCACACGCGCGCGGATGAACTCCACCAGTTCGTCGCGCCGCTTTACCGGTACGGGAGTGAGGTCCTGCATAGCCACTGCCAGCGATGTGGTGGCGACATAGGAGCCGACATCCACGCCTTCACGGGCGGCGACGATCCGCAAGGTGGCGTACTCCCGATCGTTGTAACGCAAGGGACCGACCCGGTGGTCGCGGCGCTTCTCCCCCCACGCGCGTCGTCCCACCTTCAGCTGCATCCCTTCTGCGTGACCCACTCCACAACCTGACAAGTAAAAGTGACTCAAGTTCTGCGCTCTGTAAGGCGCGAGCGTAGCGGATGGCCGACAAAAATGGAGGGATAGTCCGACTATTCCGATAACTTGCTCCCCAAAAGGGCTTACAACGATCTTGAAAAGCGGGCTACTGGTCCGGGTGGACCTTGCAGCGCCGGGATGTCAGGTCCGACATCCCGACGACCGCGACGGGGAGCTCAGAAGTCAGCGCCCTCTGCGGCGTTGAATGCTCAACCACAGACGCGAAAAGGCCCAGAGCCGGGCGAAGAGGTTACCCCTCCGCCGAGTTGCTGAGGAACCGCCGAAGTCGTCGAGGGCTTCAGGGCTCTCGACGAAGTCAGGAGTGACGCAGCCGCGATAGCTGGCGTCGGCCGCATACTGAGCACGAGCACGCGCGAGGATGCCGACCGCGTTGTAGGTGGCTGGCCCGAAACTGATCGAGGTGCCATAGTGCCCGGCTTTGAGGTCGGCAGGGTTGATGGAACTGCCGAGATAGTCCGCGATGCGGTCAATGACGGCGCGGATTTGTTCGTCTGTACCTGTTGGGAAGTAGTGCACCGTCACCGTCCCAAACGTCGGAATGGGGATCTTGGGGTTGGCGTCAAGGAAGTCAGCAAGATCCCGCAGACCTTTGACCAGAGTTGGGCGGTCGGCCGAGACGAACATGTCGATTCCTCCTTGTTCGGGGGGCGCTTGTGCAGTCCGGAAACGTGCTGGTCGGCGACAGCGAGTGAGGCGGCAGGTCACCAGTAAGGGTTACGCGCCCAGCTGTGGACAGTCGGGCGCTGAGGTGCGGGGTACTCGTTCCCGGCGACATGAGCGATTGGGTGCTATGACTGTTCGCCCGCCAACAACCGCGGCGCAGCCGACGTATCCCTGTGCGGTCACTCCACGGGGTGCGCCTCGCCTGATCTGGCGTGCCAGCATGGACAAATCGTCTGTCGTGACGCCGTCGAAGAAGAGGGCGCCGCGAGGAGGCGATGGCGTGACCCTGCGTGCTGAGAGAGTCAACCACTATCTGGCGGCTTGGCGGTGACGTTGTGGCGTGCCGCCGCGCGTTGTCCGCACGGCGGCACACGGTGGCACGCGGCCGCAGTCAGAGTTGCTGGAGAACGTCCTGCAGATTTACGCCGGATGTTTCCCGCGCTCGCCAGATTTCCTCGTGCGTGGTGCCCGCAGCGTACAGCTGGAGGTACCAGGCGTGATCCGCGGGGATCTCACCAGCCACGCCGGGATCGTGCTGAGAGTTCATCGTCAACTCCTTCGGGTTCAGGATAAAAGGACGGTGCTTCTGTCGCGACCGGGAGGGAATGTCGGCCCCCGGGGGCACCGTCTGTGGTCCCCGGGGCCGCTCTAGCCGCTCCGCGAGAAGGCGTTCGTGGTCAGAAGGGGATGTCGGCGCTGGCCTGGAGGGCGGGCTGGTGCGGCTGGCCCGCCTTGCGGGTGTGCATGTAGTCCCTGACCCAGTCGCCGAGCACGAGCAGGGCTTCGCGGGCTTGGGCGTCCGTGGCCACGGTGCGCAATTCCGCGTACCTCAGCAGATTGAGGCCGTCTGCGGAGGCGGCTCGCACCTCCCGGTCTTTAGCGCCGGCCTTCAGAGCGCTGCTGTAAAACCACAGGTCCACGTTGGCTCGATAAGCGGCGCGGACGCGGCGGTCACTGGCGCCGGCTCGGCGGGCAGTGTCGTACTCGAAGGGGGCGATACCGGCGCGGTGGGCGGCCAACGTTCGATCGTGGCTGATTCCCCACTCACGGGCTTCGACGTAGTCGAACAGGTCTATACCGGCCGCGTCCGCCGCGCACAGTTCGGCGTGCGTGCAGCCGATCGTGAGTCCCTTCGCGTACCCGTACAGGTCCATGCCAACCGAGTGCACGAGGTGAACCTGTTCGGCGGTAGCACCGGCGGCGCGGGCAACTGCTGCGCTGTGCGCATCGATGGCGAACGATGTGACCACGGATGTCTCCTGTCTACGAGTCAGATTCAGAAGGGATGCGTCCCTGATCGGGCGATGCACACTTGACTCAGGGCGCATCTCGATTGGGTTTCTGGCCGGGCGAGCGGGGAAGCTGTCCAACGCGGACGAAGCGGACGTGAGGGCCTGCTGGTGACGTTGACCACTCAGCCGTAGGTCGACGCACTCGACGGTGACGGCTCCCTTGTAACGTGTCGCGAGTCGGGCTGACCCGGCGCCTGAGTCCGTCACCCGGTGGACCCGCGGAGCGGGGCAAGACTCGCCCTTGGGGCGAGTCTTGCCCCGCGCAGCGGGTTCGCCGTATCACTCAGGCAGGTGCCGAGTGACCCGCCCTGCGGCCATTTCCGCCCCGCTTTTCGTCCAGCACGGCCGTGCGCCATGGGACGCGGGGTTAGGTCGGCCGGAGGACGCCCTGGCGGTGCTGGAAGACCGGCGGCTCGGTCTCCGTTTCCCCGGTCGCGTTGTACTCCTGGACTGCCGCGCGGCAGGCGTCGCGTTCCCTGCGCCGGTCCGGGCACCATCCCTCTTCGCGGACGATCGGGCGGCGTGGACGGTGACGCTCGTAGAAGCCACGGATGACCGCGGACACGTCGGGGCGGTCGAGCAGAAGGCTGCGCGTGGGGTCCCAGTCGCGCAGGACCTCCGGCTCGACCGGGACAAGCGTCCGGAAGTAGTGGGTGAGGAGCCAGTTGAGCTGGTCCTTGTCAGTTCGTGACATGGACCTCCTACGCGTGACAGGGCATGGTGAGGGAGAGCAGGGCCAGCCACCGCAGCCGTCTGCGAATAGCGTCGGCGTGGTTAGTTCTTCGTCGGGTGAGCAGCTCGGGGATCCGAACGGCGGGGCCGGACTGCCGGGTTGGGCGTGGTTAGAACGGAATGGCCCAATCCATCGCGAGCACCTGCTTGTGGGAGTGGCCGTTTCGCCGTTCGGAGGCGTAGGCCGACAACCAGACGTGGTGGCGGTGCGCTTCCATGATCTCGGCGTGCGTGGCCACGCACGCGGCCGGCAGGTAGTCGCGGATGGAGATGTGTGCTGCGGCGAGTTGGCCTGCGCGACGCACGGGCATGCCTGCCTGGCGGGCCGCGGCGTACCGCAGCACGGCGGAGAGGGGCGCGCCTCTTCTCCATGCCTCACGAGTCCACGGCAGCAGCGCCAGACGGGCGACGATCGCGCGGCAGCCGGTAGCCGTGGCGAGAATCGTGCGGTGGGACAGCCCGTTGTCTCGGGCCTCAAGGTAGGTGTGCGTTGAGATGTTCGCTGCCCGGGCTTGAGCGAGTTGCTCGTAGGTGGCGACCTCGTTCATGAGGGCATCCACCTCGGCGTAGTCGAGGCCCGCGTGTGCGTCGAGGTCGAACTCCTCCAGGCCGCGCAGGTCGGCACCGTACCCGTGAGTTTTGATGAGGGCTTCACCGTTAACGTCGTCGACAACGAACATCCGTCGAACACGGACCATCCCTTGTTCTGGGTGACCACCCAGCACATCGGCGGGATGGTAGGCGACGAGCAGCAGGTGAGTGAACGGGAGGTTGCCGGAGGCGATCCCTTCCCACATGGCCGTCTGGTTGCCGGTCTTGGGGTCGGTGTAAGCCACCTCAGTGGTGGCTAGGCACAGTCCGTCCCCGATGGCCGACGGGCAGGCGTCGTTGTTGTGGTCGTTGATCGGTCCGGGGGCGATGGCCCAGTTGCCGGGTTCGGGATAGACGAATCCCCGCGAGGAGAAGCGCTGGCCGGTGGCCGGATCGCGGCGGACGGCACGCAGACCCCAGTGCTGGGTTCCCTCCGGCAGTTGGTGCCCGCCGTCCGTGACCACCTTGTGAAGCAGGTTCGTTCGGGGCAGGAAGTCCGCGACAAGGGTTGGTTCAAGCATGCGATGTGCTCCTTTGGTCAGATCGCGACGACGGGCGTCCGGGATGCGAAGGCGGCGCGCCCCAGATGCCGCCACGGGCAGGCGGGGCGGTGCTGGCGAGAGGTCAGCCATGTGCGGGAATGCGGAGGCCGGGCGCTGCGTCGAGTTCCTCTTCGAGGTCCGGTCTGCGGTAGCCGAGGGAGGCGAAGTCGAAGGATTGCTGGGGCGAAAAGCTGTCCGCTGGTGGCCGCATGTGACGGCTGAGCCAGCCGTCGAGAACGAGCAGAGCTTGCAAGGTCGCGGCTCCGTCGGCGGCCTGCTGACCGCTGCCGTTTAGGCAGAAGTCGCGTCCGGTTCGATGGGCGGCGCGTACTTGCTGGTCTGTCGCGCCGGCCCAGCGAGCTAGGACATACTCGCGCAGGTTGATGCCCGCTCTTTGTGCGGCTCGGATGCGGCGGTCACTGGCTCCAGTTTGCCGCGCTGCGGGGTAGACGAAGACGTCGATGCCAGCACGGTGCGCGGCGTAGATGTGGTCATCGCTGATGCCCGCTCGGCGCGCTTTTCGGTACAGCCGCACGTCGATCCCGGCGCCGTGGGCGCAACGCACTTCGTTGTGGGTCAGTCCGTCGGACAAGCAGCTGCCGTACTCCCTCAGGTCCACGCCGGCGGCATGCATGCTCAGCGCCTGGCCCGGGCTGGCTCCTGCTCT
This sequence comes from Nonomuraea sp. NPDC049400, assembly GCF_044466425.1. Classification (NCBI taxonomy): domain Bacteria; kingdom Bacillati; phylum Actinomycetota; class Actinomycetes; order Streptosporangiales; family Streptosporangiaceae; genus Nonomuraea; species Nonomuraea sp. NPDC049400. The sequence goes on along the minus strand of NZ_JBITMP010000050.1, from coordinate 76,073 downwards.
CAACGCGTGCGCCAGAGCCTCCATGTCAACGCCGGTGCGGCGTGCGGCCTCGATCTCGCTGGGGGTGAGCCCTTGCATGAGCAGGGGGGCGGCCAGGGATAGGGAGGGCAGGTGCAGTCCGGTCAGCTCGGCGCCTGTGCCGTGCGTGGTGATCAGGTGCGCGCCGTCGAGGTCGGCGACCACGTACATGCGCTCGACTCGGACGATGCCGCGGTGGTAGTCCAGGCCGAGTACGTGCTCGGCGTGGTAGGCGACCAAGAGCAGATGGTCGGCGGGGATCCTGGTGGACGCCATGCCCGTCCACATCCAGACGGTGTCGCCTGTCTTCCTGCCTCGCCATCTGATGTCCACGATGTCGGTAGTGACCAGGCACAGGCCGTCCCCATCTCGGAGGGGGCGGGTCCGATGGGCGTCGCGATAGAACGGTCCCGCCGCCTCGACCCAGTTGCCCGGGCCGGGATAGGTGAAGCCGTTGCGGGACGTGCGAACCCCGCTGGCCTCATCCCGGTAGACGGCGCGCAGCCCCCAGTTGGTGGTGCCTTCCGGCAACTGGTGGCCGCCAGCGCGGACGACGGTCTCCAGCAGATTGACGTAGCGTTTGCCGTCGATGGTGACGGTCGGCTCGAGCATCTCGTGTCCCTCCACGGTCTCGTGCGCGCGAGACCGACTGTCTCGGCGCCTGGGTCGCTCGCCCTGCCCGGGCGCGGAGCAGGGCAGGGCTCGCCCGTTAGGGCGACCGCGTAGCGGCTTGGCCTTGCCCTGCGGAGCGACCGGGCAGGACACCCAGGCTGGGCGCCGAGATTGACCGGTTAGTCACCTCGCGTCGGCCGCGCAGCGCTTCGGATACGGCTCCGCGGCGACGCATCCGCGTGGCGGCTCAGGTTCTGCCCCACACCGTCACGGTCCGCGGGACCGGGCCGTCCGTCTGCGCGGTCACCTGCAACGTCCAGTGAGGGTCCAAGTGGGGGCGAACGGCGTTGAACCAGGCTCGGGCCAGGTCTGGTTGCTGACCAGTGGCCGGCAACGTCAGGTGCAGCGAGCGCATGCCCGGGCTGATGTGGGCCTGGCAGGTCAGAGCTGAAGGCTGGCCAGCCTGGTGACGGCCGGGCTGCGGAGAGGCAGGGATGTCGCCACGATCGAGGGCAGCGAGAAGCGCCTTGGCGAGCTGGGAGTGCGTCACGACGATGGGTTCCTTGGATGAGCGCATGCAGGGGCCATGGTGGCGGTGGGCCGCCGCGCGATCGTGAGGTCGCGCGGCGGCCGCATCAGGGGAGGTGGTATCCGCCCGGCAGCGGTCAGGCCGACGGGCTGCAGACGGCTGAGATTCGACCGCCAGGTCCGTTAGAAGGGCAGTTCGTCCGCGAACGTCGGCGCGTAACGGTGGAACCGCTCGTTGGCGACCTCGACCACGTTGCGGCCGATGTGGAGGGCGGTCTGCACGTCCTGGTCAGTGAGGCCAGCTTCCCGAGCCAGGGCGTAGTCGCCCACGTCGATCCCTGCCCGGTGGGCGGCACGCACCTCGCGGTCGCTCGCGCCAGCTCGCAGAGCGCGCACATAATCGGGGAGGTAGAACTCCAGCCGGCGGGCGCGACGCACCCGCCTGTCGCTGGCTCCTGCCTTGCGCGCGTCGTCGTAGTGGTACCAGTCCACTCCAGCCTTGCGGGCGGCACGGTAGCGTGAGTCGCTCACCCCGCTGATGCGCGCGTAGACGTAGTCGTAGATGTCGTCAAGGTCATCGCTGATGGCGAGGATCTCGCGGTGGCTGGCACCAGCTTGGCGTGCGTCATCGTAGGCGCCCAGAGGAATACCCGCGCTGGAGGCCTCGAGAATCTCGTCGTGGCTGCCTCCTGCCTCCAGGCAGCGAGCGTAGTCATGCTGCCAGAACTGCTGAAGCTGACGGAACTGCTGGAACGCGTGGCGGACCTGCTCGTCACCCGCTCCCGCCTGGCGTACTCGGGCGTACCATCGCAGATCGATGCGGTCGGCGATGACGGCCTGGATTTCGCTCCAGGTGGCCCCCGCCATGAGCACGGGAGCGGCGTTGGTGATCTTTGGATCCGATAGTTCAACGCCGCTGAGGTACGCGCCGGTGCCCCGTTGGATGATCAGGGAGACGCCGTCGATATCCGCCACGACGAACATGCGCCGGACTCTCATCGTGCCATTCCAGACGTCGGTTCCCAGGACGTCGTCGTCGTGGTAGGCGACCAGCAGCAGGTGATCGGCGGGGATTCTGCTGGAGGCGATGCCGTGCCACAGTGGCGCCTCAGGATCGAGCTCCGTGGTCGACAGGCACAGGCCGTCGCCGACGCGGCGCGGAAAGCCGTTGGTGTTCCTCTCGACGATCGGGCCTGGAGCCTCGGCCCAGTTCCCCGGCGCAGGATAGACGAATCCATGCGAGGAGCAGCGCTCGCCTGTGTTGGAGGCGCGGTAGACGGCGCGAAGCCCCCAGCGGGTGGTTCCGGCCGGCAGTGTGTGGTTGCCGTCACGGACCAGCAGCTCCAACAGATTGGTGTAGGTCTTGTCGAGCAGGTGGACGGTCGAAATCAGCATGCGGCATCCCCTCGGCGTGTCCGATGCGCGCGAGGCGAGCTGCCTCGGCGCCTGGATTGCCGGCACTGCGGGGGGCGTGGAGCGGGGCAAGGCTCGCCCGCAGGGCGACCGTGCGGAGCACGGCTTGGCCTTGCCGCGCGGAGGGTCCCCCGCAGTACAACCAGGTGGGTGCCGAGACAGCCCGCCTCACGGTCTGGTGGGCCGCCGAACACGTGAGCCGAGCTGTCACAACGACAGGATCAGGTCGGGGGTGCTGGATGACCTTGTCCCAGGGGCTCATCCCACGGCGTTGTGTAGGTGCACGTGTCCGTCGCAGTCGACTTGACGGTGCTCGACCAGCGTTATCGGTGTTGATGGCCACGACGGCACAGTCCTGATGTCGCGACCCACAGCGGTATCGATTGGTGACCTTCCACGACGCGATAATCAGGTAGTCGTATGCGCGGCGGCAGATCGCTGGCGATTTTGCGCCGCAGGACCGGGAGTCGTCATTCATGCGTTCCTGTTCACGTGAGGGCAGGAACAGAAGTAGGTCGGCACCCATCGGGCCGGGCTCTGGACGCGCATGTATCCAAGAACGCGCGCCCAGCTGTACCGCGGGGAAACGCCGAACTCGTACATGACGCCTGGGAGGCGTCTGCTCAAGTTACTGGCCACTGGTTACATGGGCGCTTGCCCACTCTCCTGTGACTGCTGCGCCTCCATGCTCCTGGCGCTGGCGAGAATGCTCGGAAGGTGCTTTTTGACGATCGCGCGGACGCGGCGTTCGCGCAGGCTAAACGCGTTGGCGATCTCATGCACCAACGGGTCGATGTCGGCGAGGTCCGGGACCCGCTCGGGCAGGACGCCCTCCGTTTCCGCACGCCTCAACATGCGCCCGTATACCGCTCCCCACCCTTGACGTTCGCCGAAGTCTTCGAGTTCCTCGCGAGTCATCGGAAGAGCCCTCAGGACGACCTCCGCGAACTGGGGGTACTCGCGCTGGATTTCCTGGTCGGTGAGGAGCCATCGCACCACAGGGTCCTTTGACTTGAGCAGGTCCTGGTACGCGTTGGCCTCTCGCTCTTTGTGTGCCTTGTCCAGCGCGCGCAGGGCGGCGGTTCGCGCGTCCTCCGCCTTGAAGTATTCCGCGACCTTTTCCGGCGACATGGTGTGATCCCAGTCGGGAACTGGATAGTCTCTGTACACGCGGCCGCGCTCGGTGTCGAGCTTTCTGCCGTTTAGGGCGTTGAAATACGCTTCAACCTCGGGCAGCATAAAGGCCCTTCCTTTCCTTGGTGGGGGTGGTTCCGTTTGACCACCTCCCAATGCGCACGTGCACGACGCACGCAAAGGGCTTAGGTCAAGCGGTGGCGGAGTGCGAGTTGTCACAATTCCGCGATGCGCTCGTGATTGGGGCAGCTTTAGCTGGGAGTGAAGGCGGGGTGTCCGCGCCGCAGGGTGGATACCGTGGCGAGTCGTGCGGCTGTGGCTATTGCAGGAGCCTGGCCAGTTCACGCGCCAGAGGGGTGCCAGCTATCCAGACTTGAGCGTGAGCGTCGCGCACCCGGAAGGGAGACGGGCTGGAGCGGGTCAGCTGTGCTGGTGTGGCCTGCCGGGGGAGCACGTTCTTGACCATGTCGCTCATGACGCGGTCGGCGATGGAACCGGCGTGGACCTTCAACCACGCCAACGCCATCGCCGCCTCGAAGAAACTCAGCGCGTTGACGTACCGCACACGACCTCGATGATCGATGCAGACATCGCTCTGGGCGAGGTATCCGTACCAATCCGTCGGCGTGAGCGCCTCGGGGCGGGCGGCTGGGCGGGCCGGCCACAGCACGTGCGCCATGGGGCCGCCCGGAAGGCCGCCCCACACGCTAGTGCCGCTCATGGGCTCGTACCTCTTGGTGTCCATCGCGTGGTCGAGCGGGGCGTAGAGGCCGTCCTTCCTTGGCCCGATCGGCACCAGGACCAGTGCGTCCGGCTGCTGCAGCATCAGGGAACCGGCCACACGAGACGTCGTGGCGGCCCACTGCAGTGCCTGGGATGGGTCAGGGTCTTCGGCAGTGAGCGCCACCGCTGCGGCCCCGTCCGCCGACGAAGAGGTGAGGCGGCCCACCGGCCCCTGGTGACGTGGGGACTCAACCTGCCGGAAATAGCCAACCCGGACATGCTGCGTGATCGGGTAGGCGACATCCTCACTGGCGGACGACACCAGCACGGGCAGATCGCTGCCCGCACTGACGATCACGGTGAGGGTCGTGTGCAGCAGCGCGACAGTGACGGGCTGCGCCGTGGTGAGATGCATGAAGTTGTCCTCCGGACGTGCAGAAAGGGCAGCCGCCCGCCCGGACGTGGGCAGGCGGGTTCTTTCAGCGCGGGGAGATTGGGCTGCTCCCGGCGCCTGGCTTTCGCGCACGACGGACCCGAGAAGCGGGGCAAGGCTCGCCGGAGGCGACCGCGCGTCAGCGCGGCTTGGCCTTGCCCCTGCGGAACGGGTCAGTGGTAGACGCCAGGTCAGGCGCCGGGAACAGCCTGGAGCGGGTGGCGTGCGGCGTCCGTTGCTGGACAGCCGCAGCTGGGCAGGACGCAGCCGTCCGCCAAAGGGCGGTCAGGCTGGTTGCTCAATCACCAGGTGCACGCTGCTAAAGGCCCACGGTGTCTGGTGAGTCCGCGTGCCTTCCTCATCGCGGATGGTGATCTGGCGAGCCTTGCCGTCGGCGTCGTAGTTGATGTCGAGGACGGTGTACTCCTGGTGCCAATGGCCGTTGTAGTAACGACCGCCGATCCGCTGAGGCCCCAGGAAATAGTCATTGTGGCGTTTGGCCGCCGCCGCGCGCTGGGCAGCGCGTTCGGCGGCCAGGTCCTTCACGGTTGACATCCGGACGACTTCGAAAGCTGCCTGCCAGCGCCATCCTTTCCGGCCGTCGGTGTGACGAGCACGTCGCCCCTCAGGCACCTGCCATGTCCACCCCGGCTCCAGCACCTTGACCAGCGCGCCAACGGCCGGGGTTCCCTCCGCGCACTGGTGCAGCTCGGGGTCGAACAGCACCTCGTCACCGATGTCGCCTGTGATGCGCTGTAGGCCCTGCTCCTTGGCGAACTTCCGCACCACGCCGATGGCACCATAGGCCAGCGTGGGGGGAGCCTCGTACGGGTCTTCGTCCTGCAGGCGGTCGATGTAGTCCTCGTCCTCCGCGACGGCCGTCGCGAACTCGTTCAGGAAAGCTGCCAACGTCGCCATAGCGGTGAAGCCGCCGGACATGATGCCACTCATGCTGGTCCCCTTTCGGAACATGGAAGGCTGCTGGTGAAGCGGATGAGTTCACTACGGACGAGAACTGGCTGTCTCGGCGCCTGGGCTTCCTGGACGGCGGGCCCAAGGAGCGGGGCAGGGCTCGCCGGAGGCGACCGCGTAGCGGCTTGGCCTTGCCCGGCGGAGCGGGTGCGTGGTAGACCCCAGGCCGGCGCCGAGAGAGTCAGACGTTCACCCTGGATGTACAGAGCCAGCGATGGCGGCGAGGAATCGGAGGAGCGGGCGCCAGAAGGGCTCTTCCCAGCGGGGAGAACTGTTTGGGAGAGGCGGCGCAGGTGTGGCCCGCGCCGCCATGGCCCGATCTACAGGTCGTGCTCGGGGGGACAGTCGTCCGGGTGCGGCTCCGGGGGCAGGTCCGAATGATCGTCCTGCACGGGGCCGTCTTCGAAGGTGTCCTCTTGCACCATCGCCATCCAATCGGCCTGCTCGCGGGCGCGAGCCCGGGGCTCGGTCTGGTCCTCCACCCCGAGGTAGTCGAGCAGCACGGTCAGGTCGTCAAGCGACGCCGGCGGGAACTGGTGCCAGGTGGTGAAGAACTGCGGCCAGTCGTAGATGGCGCGGAGTTGGCGGTGCGACAGGGTGAACGCGGGACCGGCTCCCCACGGGCTTTCCCCGTCGCGGAAGGTGAGCATCCAGTCGTCGTCAGGCCGGCCGAGGTAGTGGCCCTCGACGACCACCTCGTTGTATGTGCGGTAGTACGCCAGCGTTATCGACCGCTCCAGCATGTAAGTGGCTCCTGACATGCTGTTAGAACGGGGGCTCGTCGATGAAGGCGCCGCTCGCGTAGCGTCTGTCCCACCGCTCGCGGGCGCACTGATACAGGTCGGCCCCGGCCTGGTGCGCAATGTGGACCTCAGCATCGGTGAGACCCGCCTCGCGAGCGGCCGCGTACGCGCGCAAGCAAACACCTGCCAGGTGAGCGGCGAGCACTTCCCTGTCGCTTCCACCCGCGCGCCGAGCGCGAGCGTAGTCGTGCAAGGCGATGTTCATCCGGTCTGCGCGGCGAACCCGCCGATCGCTTGCTCCCGCCCGGCGGGCCACGTCGTAGCCCGCCCAGTCGATGCGCGCCTTGAGGGCGGCACGGAACCGGTCATGGCTCACCTGGTGGGCGCGCGCGTCGATGTAGTCGTTGAGGGACACGTCGGCGCGCCAGATCGTCATGATCTCGTCATGGCTGGCGCCGACCCTGCACGCCTCCCGATACAGAAGCAAGTCGATGCCAGCGGCGCTCGCGGCGAGGATGCCTTCGTGGTGCGCCCCTCGGGCGAGGCAATCGCTGTAGAGCCGCAGCGGAATCCCCGCGGCGAGCGCGAGGCGAACCTGCTGGTCGCTCGCGCCTGCCGCGCGCGCCCAGGTGTAGCCCGGCGACGCGATACCGTCCCTGACGGCCGCCTGGCTCTCCTCCCAGGTTGCGCCCCACATGACTGCGAAGATCGCTTCCTGGGGCCAGCCGGACAGCTGAAAACCAGGCAAGTGCGCACCGGTCCCGTGCCGCTTGAGCAGCTCAGTGCCATCGACGTCGGCGACCACGGCCAGCCGCCGGACCCGCACACCCGTGTTGATGTAGTCCAAGCTGTCGTACCCCAGGACGTCTTTCCCGTCGTAGGCGACGAGTACGAGATGGTCGCAGGGGATTCCGTCCATGGTGACGGCCTCCCACAGGGGGCTGAGGTCGTCGATCTCGGTGGTGGCCAGCCGTAGCCCGTCGCCCGGATGAGAGGGCCAGGACCGTCCGTTGCTGCTGTCGATCGGGCCCTTGGCTTCGGCCCAGTTGCCGGGCCCCGGGCAGAACCAGCCACCATGCGGCCCAGGGGAGCCCGTGCGCTCATCGCGCCGCACGGCGATGATTCCCCAGCTGGTGGTGCCCGCCGGAAGCTGGTGACCCCCAACGCGGACGATGACCTCCAGCAGGTTGGTAAAGTCCCCATCCACGCATTCAACGATTGGCTTGAGCATGCGCCGTCCTCTCGCGTATCCCGTTGCGCCGAGGCGAGCTGTCTCGGCGCCTGGGTCGCAAGAGCTCGTATGGCGGCGGAGTGGGGCCAGGCTCGCCGCAGGCGACTGTGCGAAGCACGGCGTGGCCTGGCCCCACGCAGCGGCCATGCGATATAACCAGGCGGGCGCCGAGAAAGCTTCGGATCGCCGCCGTGGAGCCCCCAAGGGGAAGCAGGCGCAGCATGCGACCGTGCGTCGGCCCGCAGGGAAGCTCGCGGGCGGCGCGGCCGAGGGGCTAGGGATGCGGAAGGCCCGCCCCCGGAAGGGGACGGGCCAGGGCCGAAGTTATCTGGGGGCTACTCGCCCTGCCTAAGGTTGCGCACTTCGTCGGCCAGGCCGTCGAGAAGGGCGGAGCCCACTTCCGGGCTCAGCGCCTGAACCCTGCGCACGGCGGCCATTCCGGCCTCCCCGTCGCGCGCTGTCATTGCGGCGGCCAACTCGTCCACTGCTGCCAGTACCGCAGTCTTCTGATGCGAGGTCAACCTGGCGATTGCCTTCTTGAACCGGGCGTTCATAGTCGTTGTCTCTCCTGATGGGCAGAGGGTCTTTTGTGTGGTCTTGCGCGGCTCAGCATGCTGTCGTCGGCATGCTGAGCCGCGCGCTTACCGACGAGATGGCAGGGCCTTCAGGGCGCAGTATCAGCAGACCTGTGCGAGAGCTGGCTTCCTCCGCGCGATGTCTCCTGCGCGGTGTTACCGCAGCAGGTCATCGAATTCGCCTTCCTTTGCACCGAGCACGAAGGCTCGTACTTCCTCAGGGGTGTAGACCAGAGCAGGGCCGTTGGGGAAGCGGGAGTTGCGTATCGCGAGGCCCTCGCCGCCGGGCAATTCGGCCAGCTCCACGCAGTTGCCCTGCGAATTGCTGTATCGACTCTTTCTCCAGCGCACCGAAGTGAGATCGGCCGCTGGCATACCGTTGTAGATCTCGAACATGGCTGTTTCCTTCGAGTTGAGGAGGTCTGTTAATGAACTCAGCGAACATAGGGGGCATGCGGGATTATCTGGGATCAAGGTGCGGCCCCGCGCGAAATTCAGAAAACGACCGCAGCGGTAGGCGGGCATTCGTTATGTGAGGGCTCAGGCGATCTGTTGATGGTGCCCTCTAGCGATCCGCGTACTGTCTCGGGGCGGGCGGCGGTGGCTCCGGCTGGATGGTGTATTGGCCGCCCAGGTCGCTGGTGCGCAGCAATCGATGGACACGCTTCGGCCAGCACGCCTCCTTCCCCGCAGCAGGCGCGCCGGCCGGGTCGCAGTGGTGGCGCATTTGGCAGGCGGGCTCGGCAAGGGAGCGTTACTCGATGCTGGGGCCGTCGCCTTGGGGCAGGCGGAGAACGACATGGGACACGTCGTGAATGTCGGTGGCCACGAGCGCCACAACGGGCTGCCCTGCTCGTCGCGGCGCGCGCCTCGTACATCTGTGAGCTTCAGAAATAGGGGCGGCCGAGGAGAGGAAGGTGCTCGGGCGCTGGACTGACCGCGCCCGAGCGTTGCGGGCTACTTGGGGGGTGCGACGGCGACCTTGCCGCCCTCGGGCACGTAGACGATGCTCACCTTGCCCGATGCGGCGATCTCGGCGAGTTTGTCCATGTTCAGCTTGGACACCGCGCCCTGCTGACCCAGCACGTCGACGAGCGCCTTGGTGGACTCCAGCTCAGTCTTGAGCTTCTCGTTGATCTGCTTCTGGGCGTTGTTCTGCGCCACTGCGACCTGATCGGCGAGGTTCGCCTTCTTGAGCTCCTCCGGCGGCTCGGGCTGACGCAGGATGAACGACATCCCGGCGAAATAGTCGCCCTTGGCGATCTGGGCGATGTACTTGCCGGTCAGAGTGGCCATCTCCTGCTCCCACGCCGCCTTCTTGGCGGAATCGAAGTAGAGCTCGCGCCAGGTGTACTTGAGAGTGGCCTCGTCCATGGCCCGCTCGACCGGGCCGCCGACGTAGAACTTCAGCATTTCGATCCAGCCGCCGGGCTCGTACGCGGCGTACTTGCGGCCGATCTCCTCGTGGAACTTGCGGAGTTTGGTGCAGTCGGCGGCGGAGAAGCTGAAGGTGAGCCCACCATAGATCGTCATGGTGGCGCCGTCCTTTGATGCGGACGTGATCGGCTTGCTCTCGTCCCCATCGTTGCCGCTGAAGCGGAACGTCCGCTGTCCGTTCGGGTACTGATAGCCCTCGTCGGCGGGGCCGGACACGTCGCGGGTGGACGGCTTGAGGCATTCCTGGAACGTGGTGCTGGACAGCGGCCCGGCGTCGTAGACGATGCCCGCCTCGTCCGGCTCGACGTTCGTGATGGAGCAGCCGGCCGCCAGCAAGGCGGCGGCCGTGATCGCGGTGAGGTTGCGGGAGGTGTTCATTCCTTGTTGCCTTCCGGGAGTGTGTTGTTGCGGGTGAAGTGGAGGATGTCGTCGGCGACGATCACCGCGAAGGGGTCTCCGAGCTCCTGGTGTTCCTGGGCTCGGGCCTGGATGTGGCGGAGGAACTTTCGGCACAGGGCCAGGTCTTTTTGGTCGCGGCGGCGGCGGGCGACCCATCGGATGGCCAGGTAGGTCATCGGGATCGCCGTGAGGACCAGCGCGACGGCGAGGGTGAGGATGAGCACGCGCACGTGACATCTCCTGTCGAGGGCTGGGGGTGGACTTGAGCGGTTCGGCATGCGAAAGCCCCGCCTCAGCGAGAGGCGGGGCTCACCGGCGAAATGGGGGCCTTTGCGCGACGTCGCACGTGATGGCGCACCGCTTGAGCGAGCGAAGCCTTGGGCTGCAGGGTTCACGCCGACTCCGGGGCACCTCTGGTGCCGTTGGTCAGTGGATCCCAGCGGGGAAGAACGGGGGGAAGGTCGCGTCGGCGCAGCAGATCAAAGCCGACGCCGCAGATACGTCCTGGGTCGGCCGTACCGTCTACCCGGCGATTTTGGGGCGCTTCCCGTACGGGCTCTGGAAGCCGTTGAAGGCTCTGCCCGCCCTGCCCGACCCGTGGGGAAGGCAGTACTGCCGGCGGCGGCAGAGACGCCTCTGGCAGGGGGGGCTGAAGTTGCTACTGCTCGAAGGAAGGTGCGACCTGCAGCGCGGAACGACGCTTGACGTCGGCGGTGAGAGCTCCCATGTGAGCAGCCAGACTCTCCGCTTCGTCAAGGTCCCACCGCACCTCGACCGGACCGCGAGCATCAGTCCCGACACGCCAGACAAGCCGGGGGCCACGAGGGCCGGGCACCACATCCAGGCGCGATATCCGACCGGAAATGCCCTGACCAGGGGCGGCGGGGCGAGGCAGGATCACATGCGTCGCAGGGTCGATGGGGCGATCCAACCCCAACGTCCGCTCACCTGACGCGACGATAGGGGGAACGAAGATCTCCAGCAGGCGGGCGAGTACGACCCGTAGGTCGGCCCCCGCCAGCATCGCGGCCAAATCTGACTGCTGGGTGACGGCCGTGACGAGCTCGTTGGGCACCTGGGCCGGAGGAACGCGACAGAGCCCGGGAATCCCGGTCATCGCCGACAGCGGCATTCTCATGTCGCTGGGGAAGCGGAGTTCGTCGCGCAGGCTTATCAGCATCCGGCCGAGAACGTTCGCCCCGGGTGCTCGGCAAGCGGGGTGGCCGCACTGGCAGTCGCCCCACAGGTTGTCGTGCCGGGTGTTGCCGTCGATGAGGAGCGCCTCCCCGGTAGACAACAGTTGATCAGCGAACTGGCTACCTGGATGGAACTTCGCCCGCAGGCAGTCCTCCATGACGCGGAAGCGCATCGACTCGTCCCAATCCGGGCGCGGGGTTACCTGCTCACCATGCGCCTGGGCTTCTCCTGGGGTGCCAGCGGCGATGACCTTGGCCCGAAAGTGAGGATCCAGGCTCTTGGCGTAGTTCCACCCGTGCGCCACCGAAAGGAACTGCACCATTCCTTCACGCGTCGGGAGGGTGATCGGGGAGTACGCGAACGTGGACAGGAACAGATGCTCGTCAGCGAAACGGCTGATCGTTGTCGGCATGGTGGCCTCTCCCTGCATCGGTGGTGGCGAATGAACCACCAACACCGCCGGGCCGGTCCCGGCGCCTGGTGATCGCCCCTGGCCGCCCCGATAGCGCAGGAAGGCTCGCCCCGCAGGGGCGACCGCGCGGAGCGCGGCGTGGCCTTCCGGAGCGAACAGGGCGGCCAGTACACCCAGGTGGGCGCCGGGAACCGGTCCGCACGTGAGGGGCTCAGAGATGTTCGGCGCCTGTGCTTCTGAGGGCACACGACACTCGAGGGGCCGACGTGCGCTTGCGTATCGGGGGCAGGTTTCGGACTCGCCCTTGAAGGTCTCGTCATGGGCAGCAGGCCAGCATGCTCAGGTCCTGGGGGATATCCCAGGTGGCAGCTTGACCGAACGCGATCATGACGGCGAGGGTGACGATGTGCCCGTGCACGCGGCGTCTTCTCACACAAGCGTGCTGGTGGACTGGGTTTCTGCGCTGCAGGATGGAGGGATCCGTCCTGCGTCACAGGCCGGGACGGCCAGCGCCAGAGAAGGCCCTCTTCAGCCAGTCCTGGCTGAGTTTGTCGACGCGGACGCGGCTGCCCTCGCGGGGGGCGTGGACGATCTGGCCGCCGCCGACGTAGACGCCGACGTGACCGAACCGCCAGAAGAACAGCAGGTCGCCCGGCTTGATGTCGGGCCAGGCGACCTTGACGCGCAGGGCGCGATACTGGCTGCTGGCGACGCGCGGTAGCCTCACTCCGGCCTTGCGCCACGCGTATTGGGCCAGGCCGGAGCAGTCAAAGGCGTTAGGGCCGGTCGCTCCGTACCGATACACGTCGCCCACCTGATCTTTGGCAACGGCGACTGCCACGGCAGCGGCCCGCGCCTGCCGGGCGTCGCTTGCTGCATCGGCGGCAGGGGACTGAATGGCGACGGTTCCGGCGGCGAGGATGATGGTCAGGGCGGCGCCGCGAGCGGTCGGTCTGCTGGATGGCATCTGAGGGCTTGTCCTTTCAGCTGGTCGAATGTCGGGTGTGAGGTGCGCCGCTTGAGGAGCGGCGGATCGGCGTCGACCTGGGCCGACGCGTGAGGAGCTGGTTTCCGGCAGGGGACGAGGCCGGGCCCGCGGCCTACGCCGCGCGGGCGGGGAGGATGGGCCGACCCGCCACTGAGCAGGCGTGGCGGGTCAACGCGAGCCGTGTTCGAGGTATCAGCGAGGGCCCGGCGACGTGACCCCGCCCGCCGAGCGCAGCAAGCGGGTCCTCCAAGGTGGCGAAAGCCGGTTCACCGGCTGGTCGCTCAACTCGGGCGAGATTGAAAGGGCCATTCTGGGCACCGCCGCGAGCGGGGGTCGGCAGCTCAGCCCTGGATCAGGTGAGGTACGAACGAACTGGTGTCGCCGGTGATCAATCCGCGTGTTTCCCGGATGCCCAGGCCGGCGGCTTCATCGCCGACAACCCAAGCACCGAGCACCGGCCGCCAGCCATCGAAGTCGGGCAGCGGCCAGAGTTCCTGGTGGACGTAGCCTTCGGCGCCGTACTCGCCCGGGGTCGTTTCGGTCCCGGCGGGGGTGACGATTTTCATGGAGGCGCCTTCGCGGCCGAGCAACGGCTTGACAATGTAGGACGTCAGCTCGCGTGGCCCGTCGAGGTAGGCGGGCAGCAGGTTCGGGTGGTCTCGGTAGAGCTCCCAGAGCACGGCTAGCAGCGCCTTGTTCGACAGGATCATCTTCCACAGAGGTTCCACCCATGGGGTGCCCCGCTGGGCCTTGACTGCGGCGGTACGGAAGTCGTCAGTGGTCATCCATTCCCACGGGTAGAGCTTGAACAGCGTCTCGATGGGGTTGTGATGCTGGTCGACGAAGCGCCGCAGTTCGGTGTCCCAGCCGATGGCCTCGACCGGCAAGGTGGTCACGGTCAGGCCGGCTTGAGCGGCGGTGTCGGCCATGTAAGCGACCGTCAGTTCGTCTTCGCCGGAGCTGTCTTCGCTGGTGTGGGCCAGATGGAGCCGCCTTCCCGGGTGAAGGTTCCGCCAGCGGCCGACGAGCCGCTCATGCAGCGAGTTCCATTGGTCGGCGCCCGGGTGGGTGTCGGTCATCCAGTACCACTGGATGACCGACGTCTCGATTAGCGAGGTGGGGGTGTCGGCGTTGTACTCCAGCAGCTTGGCGTGGCCGCGCCCGTCGTAGCACAGGTCGAACCGCCCATACAGGTGCGGGTCGCGGCGACGCCAGGAGGCGGCGATGGGATCGTGCAGCCACTGCGGAATCCGGAAGTCGCTGTAGCGGCGGTACCTGACCACGTGGTCCACCACGTCCAAGCACATGCCGTGCAGCTCCTCGACGGCACGCTCAAGGTCCTCGACTTGCGCGATGTCGAAGACGTAGTGGACGGATTCGTCCCAGTACGGCCGGCCATCCTCGCCTTGGGGGACGTTGCCGTGGAAGCCCAGACCCTGGGATTCGATGATCTGCTGCCAGCCGGGCCTGGCGGGGCTTTGCTCGCGACGCATCAGGAGCCACCGTCGCCCTTGCTGGTGCCGCCGAACCCTCCGACGATGACCTTGCCGGACCGGCTGGTGATGTTGGTGTTGGAAGGCCGCTGCCGGGTGCCGCCGTAGATGTGGCCATTGTGGGATGAGCTGCCGCCGTAGATCCAGACGAACGAGTCGCGGTCGTTGTCGTCGTCATCGCAGTAGTCGTCGTCCACGGCCTTGTAGGAGCCGTCAGGCTGCTGCACGACGCAGTCCGCGGTCACGCTGGGCGCGCTGGAGTCCTCGCTGGGATCGCTGCCGCAGGCAGAGAGTGACAGCGACAAGGCAGCCAGGGCGGTGGTCACGGTCACTGTGGTGGAGGCCCGTCGACGGCCACCGCCGGTTTTGGACAGCATGATCGTTTACCCCTTTCCAGGAGGAATGGGCAGAGGCCAGCCCCCACGCCGGGGTGCGTGGGGGCTGGCGAAGGCTGGAAGTCAGATGGGGCGATCTACCCGCGGGGACACCCTCGGGCAGACATCCCGGCTAACCGTGGAAGATCATCAGGCGCTGGCGCCCACGGCGGCTTTCAGATCGGCGCCTGCCGCGTATGGGTGTGCGCCCGGTGCCTGTGCCTTCTCGGTGCTCCACAGGACCGCGAGGCGGCTCCAGGCCTGATGCGGGTTGTCGGGGTCAGGCCTCGGGTCCAGACGAGGGTTGGGGCCTGGGATGTGGCTGCCCGGGGTCGCTGGGCGGGGCAGGCCAAGCTGCTCGGCCAGATTCGCCGTCGGCGGCGAGGCTGGCGGGTTGGCCGCCCGTTCGGCGGCCGACTTCGGGTAGACGAGCTCCAGAACGCGCGCGAGGACAACGCGCGGCTCGGCGCCCAGCATCGCGACCAGGTCCGGCTGGCGCGTGACGGCCGCGACGAGTTCGTCCGGCACCGCGGCCGACTGGATGCGGCACAGGCCCGGTACACCGGTCATCACCGACAGCGGCGTGATCGGCACGTCGGGGAAACGCAGTTCGTATCGCAGGCTCATCAGCATCTTGCCGAGCCAGTTGAAGCCTGGCTGCTGGCATTTGAGCTGGCCGCACCGGCAGTCGCCCCACTCGTTGTCGTGCCACCGGTTGCCCTCGATGAGGAAGGCGTCCCCGGTGGCCAGCAGCAGGTTGGCGAGGCGACTTCCGGGGGCGAACTTGGCCCGCAGAGCGGTGTCCATGGCGAGGAACCGCGTGAAGTTGTTCCAGTCGGGGCGTAGTTGCACGGCGCGGCCGCGTCTCTTGGCCTCTCGTGGGGTGTCGGCTGCGAGAACCCAGGCACGCTGGCGCGCGTCGAGGCTCTTGGCCCAGTTGAAGGCGTGCTCGAGCGAGGGGAACTCGATGATGCCTTCCCTGGTTGGAAGGGTCACGGGGATCTTCTCGAAGAAGTTCGACAGGAACTCGTATCGGCCTCGGAAGTTGTCGATGACCGCCGGGGTCGACGTGATGGGGCCTGGCCGCCGGCCGGTCTGATGCATGAGGTTCTGGGAGGTGCCTTGCTGCATCGGCTGCTCTCCTGTCGCCGCTGCCGGGCTGGTCCCGGCGCCTGGGATTGGGCGACGGGCCGTCCCGGGGAGCGCAGGAAGGCTCGCCCGTGGGCGACCGCGCGGAGCGCGGCGTGGCCTTCCGGAGCGGACGGGACGGCCAGTACACCCAGGCGGGCGCCGGGATCAGGCCGATCAGTGCGGATCGCCGCAGGAAGATGGCGTTGGAGGCGTGGTGAGGGCGGGTGCCTGCTCAGCCAGAGGCCCGAACGAGCACCAGGTGGTCGGCGACCATCTCGCCGATCTGCTCGAGTAAGCCCAAGCCTTCCTTCGCACGGCGAACGCTGCAGGCCACGAGACGCTCACCGGGTGAGGAGAATGAGCCGATTGAGATCGCGAGCGAAGTGGCCATAGAAGCCGCGCGGCTCGCGCAGCTGATGCCAGCTGTTGAAGACGTCCTCCTCCTGCCCTGGCGTCAGGTAACGCTCCAGGTCACGCAGGGTCTCGTACCACCAGTAAGTGACCTCATAGATCAGGCGGACGTGCTCGGCAGCCAGGTGCGAGCAGGACGTGGCGGCGTTGTCCCACGCCGGGTGGCGGTAGCCGTCGTCGTCGAACAGCCCGTGCTGCAGGTAGGCGAGGTAGCGCGGGACATCTCCCGGCCGATCGGGGGCGCGCAGGCGCGGCACCGGCAAGCAGCCGCGTTCGGGATGGGCCGCTTTGACCGCGCGATCGATCTGACGTGCGGCCTTCTTGAGCACCGGCACCGTCTTCCAGAACGAGGGGATGGGCTGAGGTGTGCGCGACATGCGTGTGTTGCCTCCAGCGAAGAGGACGACGAACAGGTGAGGTAAGGCCCGCCGCCGGAACGGGGCCGCCCCGGAAACCGGCGGACGTTGCGCCAGGCTGGCTGTCTGCTCACCCCGGGGGCGCGGCTCGGTCCCGGCCAGGGGCACGAGAAGAAGGTGGAGCGCTACGGCCCAGGGCTGAGGTTGGGCGTGGCCTTGCCCGCCTTGGTGCCGGAGGTTGTGACGTGATGAGGCGAAACGCCCCGCTCGTTACGGCGTTCAGCGGAGAATCTCCGCCTCGTTGCTTATGAAGGATGGCGTTACAGGCTCAGGGCCACCATGACCAGCACGCCGACGGCCTCCCAGACGATGGCTCAGCAGAACGCGATCATCGCCACGCGCACCAGCAGGTCGGCGAGCGCATCGAGGTACTCCAGCACTGCGGCGGGTGTCTTCATCGTCGGTTTCTCGCGGCGTTCAACAGAGTCATCGTGTTGACCAGCACCGCTATGAGCACGGCCACGATCAGGGCGGTCCAAAACGGCATCGGCGGGATGATGGACCACCAGTCGTGCAGGGCGGCGCCAATCCCCATGAGCGTGAACGCGCTCACCAGGACGAGGAGGATGAGGACGAGGACCACGATCACGAACTCCCTTGCGTGGGTGGGATGGCCATGCCACCCGGCGTGGCCAGAGGTCGATGGGTGCGCCGCGGCTGAGCGGGGCAGGCGATGAACATCAGCACGGTCAGGTGAGCACCAGGGCGAGCGCGCGGCACTGGCGCGCTGCGCTCACCCCGGTACAGGTGACGGTGGTGCCGTGCTGCGTGGTCGACAGGACGTGACCGCGCCTCGAGATCCGCGCCGGGCGCTGACCCTTGGTGGTGCTATGCGCCGGTGGAGCGTCAGCCCTTGTAGTTGAAGATCTGCCGCAGCGTGTGCTGCACCTCGACGAGGTCCTGCTGGTCCGCCATGACCTGGTCGATGGGCTTGTACGCCTGCGGGTGCTCGTCGACCAGGGCGGCCGCCCGGTCGGCATTCCACGTCCGCGAGCCCATCGCGGCGGTGAGCGACTCGGCGGTGAGCGTGCGGCGGGCCTGCTTGCGGGACATGCGCCGGCCCGCGCCGTGCGCGCACGAGTTGTAGGCGGCGGAGTTGCCCAGGCCGCGCACGATGTAGGTGCTGGTGCCCATCGAGCCCGGGATGACGCCCTCGTCGCCGCGCTCTGCCTTGACGGCACCCTTGCGAGTGATCCACAGGTCGTGGCCGTGATGATGTTCCTGCTGGGTGAAGTTGTGGTGGGAGTTGATCGTTCTGATGCGGTGGCCGGTGCCGACGATCTTGAACAGGGCCTCGGACAGGACTTGGTCCATCCGGGCTCGCGAGCCGAGCGCGTAGCTCTGTGCCCACAGCATGTCCGCGATGTAGGCGCCGAACTCGGGATCTCCCTGAACCAGGTAGGCAAGGTCCGGGTCTTCCAGCACGATCTCGGAGCGTTCCATCAGCCGCTTGGCCTCGGTGATGTGCTTGGTGGCCAGCTGGTTGCCGATGCCACGCGAACCCGAGTGCAGCACGGTCCACACCTGGTCCTGTTCGTCCAGGCAGACCTCGACGAAGTGGTTGCCGGAGCCGAGCGTGCCGAACTGACGGGCGGCCGTGTTCTTCTGCGCGATCGACAGGTCCGTGTGGGGCTGCCCGAGAGCGGCGAGGCCCGCGTCGACGGCGGGGTCGTCGTGTCCCTTGCCGACGCCGGCCGGGATGGCCTGCTCCACGAGCGGCATCAGGGTGTCCAGCGTGTCGGGCAGGTCCGCTGCGGTCAGGCTCGTCCGCGTGGCGACCATGCCGCAGCCGATGTCGACGCCCACGGCGGCCGGGATGACGGCACCGCGGGTGGGGATGACGGACCCGACCGTGGCGCCCAGCCCAAGGTGCGCGTCCGGCATCAGAGCCACGTGCCCTTCGACGAACGGCAAGGCGGCGATGCGGGCAGCCTGCTCGATGGTGGGGAACTCGATGTCGCTGGCCCACGAGACGAGCTTCGGTGAGATGACGATGGGCATGATGATCCTCCTTGTCGATGCCAGGCCTCGGCGGCGTGGCGGTGGGGTGGGAGTCGGTATGGTGCAGCAGGGCTGGCTCGCGCTGGCGGGGGTAACCAGCCGCGGCCGCCTGGCCGCGGCCATGGGGTCAGCAGCTGCTGAAGGGCGAGGCCGACGCAGGTGCGTTGGCACAGCCGGTGGAGGCGGTCCGGGTCTCGGCGAGCGCCTGCCCGCACAGCTCGACGGCGGCGAGCACGGCTTCGTCCCAAGGACGTTCGTACGGGGCCTCGTCGCCGGCGTTCCGGAATCGCCTGTCGGGCACCCATCGCCGTCTGACGTGATCGAAGACGGGGCCGTCGGGTGCGCCGCGCCGCACATGCCAACCGTGATGGCCCCGCTCGGCGTGGAAGACCAGATCCCAGTCGTAGCCGGAGTCGGTGACAGGCACTCGGTTGCCATTGAAGGTGTAGCAGGTGACGTGCGCGCCATCAGGATCTTGCGCTTCGGCCAGCCGGTGCCGGATTACGGTCATCAGAGTGCGGGTGCGCTTGTCTCGGAGAAGATTCGCCAGGAGGACGCGTACGTCGGCTTTGAGGTCGGATCGGGGCCTGAAAGCGGCTGTGAGGACGCAGCATGTGCCGTCCTGTGAGCACTCGCTGGGCTCGCAGCGTGCCTGATGCTGGCAGTGCCAGCCGTGAACGGAGCAGTAGTCGGGGTCGTCGTCGGCGACCGGCATGCCGCCCTCGGCCAGTCCGTTGACGAACTCTTCCACGTCCAAGGCGGTTTCCTTTCTCCGGAGGCGGGCGATGCCCGGCGGGGCGCGGCAGCCGCAGCGCGGCTGCCGCGGCCTGTTGGAACGCCCGAGGACAGCGGGCCTGGTGCGCCACGCTGCCCCCGGGCGGGTCTTTAGGCAGGCTGCGGTACTGCGGTGACGGCATCCGCCGCCACTGCGGTGCTGCCTCCGAGATGGAGGGCTTCCAGCACTCGGCGGGTGTTGTCGACGCCGAGGTGACGGATCAGGTAATCGATCTGCGCGGCCAAGCCGCCCTGGGTGACGGTCAGGGCGTGGTCGACGGCCGTGTCGTGGACGGTCTCCTCCAACGCCGCGGCGGTGAGGCCCAGGTGCTGCTCGGCGTAGGTGGCGAGGCTGCAGCCAGCCGCCCATCGGGCCAGGCCGGCCAGGGCTTGGTTGAGGCTGCTAAGGATTTGGGTCAGCACGGCACGCATGACCGGGGTGCCGGGAGTGTGGTTCACGTCGGCGAACCCGTCGAGATGGATGCGCTCAGTGGTCACCGTCACGGCATCCACGGTGATGGCGACGACGAAGGCGCGGCCGCCGCCGTGGGTGGCGTCGTAGACGGCCATGTCTCGGATCGGCGGAAACAGCAGGGGATGCTCGGCGGGAAGATAGCCGAGTGTGTCGAGCACGTGGCCGAGTAGCAGGTCGACGTCGTCAGCGCCGGAGACGGTGAACTGGTCGAACTCGCGCGGTCTCGTCAAGTGCTTCCACTGCTCTTCGGTGAGGGCGAGAGGTGCGGTGGGAAACATACGATCTCCCCTTGTCGGGTGACGGGTTGCGATCCGTCGGCCACGGCCTCGCCTGCACAAGAGGGCTCGTGCGTGGCCGCCCGGGGCCACTCCGCGGGGGTGTCCGAGGCGGGACATCAGCAGGCAGGGCCGCTTGGGGGCGGGGGACCCCAAGGCAGGAAGACGATCTCGATCTCGCGCGCGTATGTGATGGGCACGTCATCGTTTGTGACCACTTCGAGGCGCCAGCCGCTGCCATAATGCAGGTTGACCCAGTGCTTGGCCGCACGCTGGGGGACGAATGGCGGGCAGATTCGTCCGTGCTCGACCATGTACATGTCGATGGCCGTACGGTGGGTGACAGCTTCTTGAATGCGGGCCATTGCAGCGTCGATGTGGCCGGGAGTATCCAGGTTGTAGAAGAAGGTCTCAGGCAAATCCTTTGTCTCCACAGACGCTTCGCCGGGGGTTCCGGCGCCTGAAGGTGAAGACTGCCCGCCTCCGGAAGCGAGGAAGGTTCGCCGAAGGCGTGGCTTTCCGAAGAGGAGGAGGCGGGCAGTACACCTGGGGCGCCGGAACCACCGGCGGTGTCGAGCACGCCAAGCGGACCTCACCGCACCGGGGAGCGTTGGTCGGAAGCGTGCATGTCCTAAGCGCCGAGGCGCCGACAGGACGCCCGCCCCGGAGCGTGATGCGGGGGCCTCAGGTCTGCACGAGCGCAGCGACACGGTCAGACAGTTGGTGAGCGGCGTCGTGCTCGCTGTCGTTACTGGTTCGACACGCATGCCGGTACGCCGCGACCAGGCTGGTCAGGTCAGCGCGATCCCTGAGGGTCAGTTCGGGGTGCGTGAGAATATCGCAGGCCAGCCCGAGCATGTGCCGGAGCCTGCGCACGGCATCGTCGTAGCGGTCGACCAGCGCCTCCAGATTCCCCACTATGCCCGTCAGGGGTGTGATGTCCGCGACGGTCTCGCCACGGGCGGCGCGCAGGCAGGCCGTCACCATGGCCTGGCGAGCTGTCGCAAGGGCGGAGGTCAGAGCCTTGTGCCTGTCCTGTAGGTGCTCCGCCGCGGCATGAACCTCGTAGGCGGTTCGTTCACCGATCGGCCCATGTGTGCGCAGGAGGCGCTCCAGATCGCTGCGGGAATGGCCGGTCCTGTCCTGGAAGATCCGGTCGACGGGGCTGTTCTGACCCAAGGTCATCGTTTTCGAACCCTTCGGTGGCGGAGAAGGTGGGCACAGCGCGGCGGACGGCCGCAACCAGGGGGCGACGGGAACGGCCATTGACAGGGCCGCAACAATGGGCTGTCATACCTCGCTCCCGGAGGTAGGCGGGTCGGTCCTTGGGGTGACGTTGACGCGTACCTCGCCGCCCGCTGCTATGAGCCGGTTATGGACGTCGTGCTCCTTGGCGTCCATGGCTCGGTCGAAGGCGGCCTTGCGGGAATCGGGCACCGAGTCTTCCTGGTCATCCGGCCGGCGGACGTGGAAGTTCTCACCGGACAGATTCGCGAGCCGGCGCCGCGCCTCAGCGGAGCTGAGCCCTTCCTTGAAGGCACCCCGCATGATGCCGTTGCACAACTTCCGGTAGTCGTCCTGGGTGCGGTCATGGTCGGTGCGGAGCTTCAGCAGCTCTGCCGACAAGGCTCGGATGCGTTCCTCAGCGGCGAGCAGGAGCGGGTTCACCGCCTCATCGCGCTGTCTCTTCGCCGCAGCGAGGGCACTGCGCAGGGCGTGGGTCTCCTGGTCGTGGCGTTCTTTCAGCTCGGCGAGTTCGCCGGCCAGGCGCTGTTCAGCCCGCTCGGCGCGTACCGCCCTGGCCTCGAGCTCAGCGCGGTCTTTCCGGCCGGCCGCGGCGGACGCCTTCTTTCCTCTCACGACCCACCTGCCCGCCCGATCGCGACCGTGTCGTACTGACCCTTGCCGGTGGCCTCGGCGGCGTGAGGGAAGTCGACGCTTAGTTGGGCGTACACCGCCTGCACCGCTGCGTCCACGATGCTGCCGACGAAGCCGACCGAGGAGGAGGCTTGCGTCTCGTACGCGCCTGATGGCTGCCACTTCGACTCGCCGCACTTCGGGCACCTGTTTGGGACGGCAGGCTGCTTGGCCTGGTGCTCGCGGCGCCACCGGACCCCTTCGCAAGCCCCACCAGGTTGGAGCTCGATGAGGATCTGCCCGTCTTCGGCATACAGGTCGATCACTCGCCGGCAGTGCACGCACGTGCTCCACCAACCGAAGACGATGCCGCTCAAGAGGGCGCGCGGCTCGCCGGGGGTGATGGTGATGATAGGGGCGGGCGCAGTGTCATGGGTGTAGACAGGAACCTTGCTCATATGCGGTGACCTTCCAAGGACAGATGACGGTGTCCGGCTGGCGGATCGTGATGCAGAACGCCGCCGGAGGCGGGGGAGCGCCGACGGCGATCACGTGCGGGCCGGGTCTGAGCACGTACCCCGCAGGTCGACGTCGGCTGTGGATGTGGGTGCTGCTAGTGGGGCAGTGTGGGAGCGTGAAACAGGCGGCGGCAGGGCACCTGTGCCTGGTCGTACAAAGGGTTCGGCCTGGTATGTGAGCCCGGACCGGGGTCGGTCACAACACCCGACCGGCATCGCGCGTGCGCGGGATCAGCCGTCAGCTCTCATGGCGAAAATCAGGTACAGGACGGGCGCGCACACCGCGGCTACTCCTGTGAGGAAGCACACGAAGTAGCGAATGGGTTCGAAGAGGTTGGAGGGATGGGGCGGTGATTCGTCGTGGGGACCGCCCCGGAGGGTGTCGTACATGGCAGGTCTCTTTAAGATGCGCACCGCGGCGGGCGGTGCGATCAATGGCGGTGGTGGGGGTCACAGAGGCATCGGCTTCCGGACGGCGTGAGGTCGTCGACCAGACGGGCGGCCAGTCGAAGCGAACCTTGGGAAGGGACAGCCGACTCTCACTCGGTCTCGCGGCTATCGGGTTGGTCGAGGGCCGCGAGCCGGGGCTTGCTGTCGTGGCCGGGGATCGTGCGGGAGCAGCCATCTGCAGTCAGCCTGGCCACCTGCCGGGCCGCCTTTGCCGCCTGCCTGCAGGTGAATAGCGCATCCTGAGCAAAAGAGTTGCCCGCTGACGTCGGCGTCGCCTTGGTGGACACGGCGGCGGTGCGGATCGACGGGCGCTCGGGTCAGAAGTGGTCTTCGGCCTAGAGGCGCCTTCCTCGGTGAGGCGACGGGGACATGCTCTCCGCGGGAGATCAGGTGTCAGCGGCGCTTTCGTGGTGATCCACGGGGACTACCTCGGCGAGCTCGATCGTCAGCGGATGCCAGGGGTCCTTCTGCGGCCAGATGCGTAGGTTCGCTTCCAGGAGCTGGCCGTTCGTACGTTGGCGGGCGACCCGCATGTCGATGGGGTTGGCCCCGTTCTCGGTCGCCTGGTTGATCACCTGGGCGGCTTCCCACAACAAGTGGTGGATGCGGACGTGTCTGGCCAGGTCATCGCCAATGTCGGCGTTGTCGATCAAGAGGTTCCACAGCTTGCAAGTGAGGTGAACGGCGCAGGTGAGCCTGCTGCTTTGGTAGGCGAACTCGCGAGAGATCACATACACCTGGCCGAAGGCGTCAGTGTCAATGGTGTGGGTCATGGATTGCTCCGAGGTCGGGCAAAGCAAGGAGAGGGGAGCCCGGCGGGCATGGCACCGCTCGGGAAGACAGCCTTCGAGGCTCGGGGTGGGGGCTCGACGTGTTGCGCTGCGCGCCCACGTGCGCTTCTGATGAGCTCGCAACCCGGCTGGGCTGTTCGGTGATGTCCGCGTACGCGGCGGGCGCGGACAGGAGGAGTTGGTCAGAGGGCCCGGAACGGCACGAGGCGGAGCGCAGAGAAAGCGAAAGGCCGACCGTGAGGTTGGCTGCACCGCCACAGTCGGCTTCGCCTCGTTGCCCGGCTTGCTGTGCGGCGCGGGCAACGAGGTAGCGGACTTACTCGCCAGGCTCGGCCGGGAACATCTTCATGTAGCGAAGAAGACTGCTCTCGGAGATCCCAAGAAGCTCGCAGATTTCGGCGTTGCTCTTGTCGTCTTCCACCAGTTTGTGAGCCTCGGCGGCCAGGTGTCGTCGCCTGTCATGCTCACGCTGCGCCTTGGCCGTTTGCTGTTGGACCCGCTCGGTGTTCAGGTACCGCTCGACGGTTTTGCGGTCCTTTTGAAGGCGTGCGGCGATCTTCGGGATGGTGTCGCCGTTAGCGTGCAACTGGCGCGCCTCGTCGGCGAGTCGTTCCCGTGCCGCAGCGAGATGCAGGCGAGTCCCGCGCCGGCGGCGCGGCTGCGGGGGAGCCGTTTGCCGCTGGGGCGGCGGCGCGAAAACGGGATCTTCCGTGGGTGTCAGCGGCTTGCCGATGGCGACGCTGTAGGCGAGGACGGTATGGATGCGACCGCCGCCGCCCGCGTTCAGCTTGCGTTCGAGCCGGTACACCGGTCGTGGCTCGATCCCCATCGCGGCGGCGACGTCGTCCACCGACAGGTCACTGTCGATCCGGTGCCGCACCAGATCCTCGAAGGTGTACTGGAACGGATAACCGATCGCCGCGACGTAATCGAAAACGGTTCTGGCGTGGAGCCCCTTACCGCCAGATAGGAGCGCCGTCTCTAGGCGTCTGAGGTTGCCGACGGAAATCACCATTCGGGAAGCAACCTGATCCTCAGTGAGTCCGCGCGCCTTGCGGAGACGGACCAGATCCGCCATAGCGAAGGCACGTTCGCGCAGAGCCCATCCTCGCGGGCGGGGCTGCGGCAGCGGCTGTAGCGGCGCGGGCTGCGGCGAGGGCGCGAAAGCGGGATCTTCGGTCGGGGTCAGCGGTCGGCCGATGACCACTGCGTACGCGAGAACCGTCTGAATCGAACCGCCCCCGCCTGCTGTTAGCTTCGCTTCAAGCTGGCGCACTCTGTCGGCGGTGATCCCCATCGCGGCGGCGACGTCGTCCTCTGACAGACCACTGAGGATGCGGTGTCGCACCAGGTCCTCGAAGGTGTGCTGGAACGGATAACCGATTGCCGCGACGTAATCGAAAACGGTGGTGGCGTGGACCCCTTTGCCACCAGAACGGAACCTGTCTTCCAGCTTCCTGAAGTTGCTGACGAGGATCCCCATCCGGGCGGCAACCTGATCCTCAGTGAGTCCACGAGCCTTACGAAGACGGATCAGGCTCGGCAGATCGAGGACGGGTTCAGCCACGGCGGCCCACGTCCTCCCCGCACCAGACGATGTGGTGGATCAGCCACGCCGCGCCCGCGGCGATCAAGGCACCGCTGAGGTACCGCCGTCGCCGCAGCTGGGCCGAGAGTGTCTTGGGGCCTGGCTCTGCCAGCAAGGCTGCGGTCTCGATCACGGCGAAGGACGTAGCGACGGCAACAGCCCACGTCGCCCACGCTCGCGGGAAGATCCCTCCAGAAAGAGGGAGTGCAAGGTCAGCTGCCGCTTCCGTCGCTGCATGATGCTGAATGGTCATCCGCGTGGTCCCCTTCGATCGCAGCCGGGCTGATCCCGGCGCCTGGGGACTGGCCATTGCACGCGGCCGGAGTGGAGGAAGGCTCACCCGCTAGGGTGACCGCGCGCCAGCGCGGCTTGGCCTTCCGGAACGGAGGGTGCGTGCGATATCCCCAGGAAGGCGCCGGGGCCAGCGCCGACTACGAGGTTGGGCGCCCTTGCCGCTATCTGTTGCCGCTCCTTGCACGTCGGCTGTCACATGGGAGCCGGACCATGCCCTGGCCTTCGTTGTGAGATCCCTCGCTCTGGCTTCGCCGTCGGCGCGGCTGGCGGCATAATGCGAAGATGAGTTCCCCCGATCGCGTTCCCCCGGCTCAGGAAGACCCCGCAGCCGACGAACAAGCCGGATCACGGCGCCAGCCTCGGTATGGCGCTCGTGTTGCCAGGCTCGCTGATCAGGTACTGGCTCATTTGAAAGCGAGAGGGTTCGTCCTTGACGCCGTCGGCGTGGAGCGCTTGCGTCACGGCGTCAAGCAGCAGGGCCTTCAGCTCGCCCAGACGATGGACATCGGCTACCCATACGCGCTGCGCTACTTCGACGCCGCCTGGTACGCCGAAGAGATCATCAAGCAAGCGCAGCGGCTCGCGCACGAGCAGGGACGAATGAGTAGCGGCTGCAGCACAGCGCATCGCGGCTCGTCACCGCGTCTGGGCAGATGGTCGTGCTCAGCCAACCCGCCGTTGCGACGAGCCGCAGGGCGACGCCTGCCTCGTGCAGATCGTGGAACTTCGCCCAGGTGACGGTCGCGTGCGGCACCACGCCTGTCGTGAAAGGGCTGACCGGCCTACCTCACTGCGGTTGCGACAATACGACTCGAGTGATTTCGGCGCGGAGCGGCTCGTGCCAGCTCTGCATATCAAGGGTCTGAAGGTGAGCGTGGCTGGTACGAAGTGCTTCGTGCCAGATCACGACCTGGGCTCTGCTGGTGTCGGTCAGGTCGCTGCTGGACAGTAGCCGTTCCAGCTCTTCGACAGCCTCCTCGAGGACAGCGCGGGACCGGACGGCGACGGCCGCAGCGCTGGCCATGATCTCCCAGGGACGGCGCCGGCGGCGGAACTCCTCCACGCTCTCACCGGGCTGCCGCTGCTCGGCCAGCAGCGGCTCAGGCTCGATGAGAGGCTGAGTGCCGGGCCCGGCCAGCCATGACCCGTGCGGCGCCAGCGTGTACGGGCTGCACTCACCTTGATGGCCGAACGGCAACCGGCAGTCGAGACGGGGCCCGTCGCGCCGTTGTGGGCGACGGCAGCGCCGTTCGGCGCTCACTGGCCACGCATGGGGATGAGGGCGAGCGGGCCGGGCACCTGCCGGTCAACGATGCTGTACCGTTCTTCGCTGTCTTCAGCCCTTTGGACCGCGAAATACAACTGGACGGCGGCCTGGTCGTCCTCGGGCGGCTCATCAGGAACGCCGTAAGCCGCAGCCAGATCAGATTCGGCCGCGTAACTCCAGCGGACGCGCACCTCTTCGGCCAGACTGCTGAGTGCTTCCTTCTCGCTGGTGAAGACGGCGGCCTCGGCGTCCTGGATCACGTTGAACCCGTGCAGCAACACCCAGACCGTCGTCTCCGCCAGAGCTGCCGCAACCAGGCGCGGAAGGAGCACCGGCTGCAGCCGGAAGCGCTCCTGCGGCCCGGCGGCTGCGAAGAACGCCTCCACCATGCGGTGCACGTCCAGGGGCGGACGTGGAGGAAGATCGACGCCGGGCAGCGAACCGACCAGGCTCCACCGGTCGCGCACCGCGGCGGCCAGGTCGTCGAAGGCCGCCGCCGACGTGGCGTGCAAGGACACCGTGTCGCGATGCGGCAGGACCGTGTGCTGATTCAGCACCCAAGCCGGTACCGCATCAGGGGGTGGCGGCAGGAAGGTGCCGGCGGGTAGAGCGATCGCGTACGTGTCATCGTCGTCATCCCGCTTCCATCCCGCCTCTTCCAGCTCCAGGTCGCCGACGTTGAAGTCCAGTGCTTCGCCCAGCAGCCGTTCAACCGTGTTGAGAGCCTCCTTCGGCAGGTCCGGAGTGTTGCTGTCGGAGGCGGGGTCCCAGACGCCTGCCGGGTGGGTGATGCGAACCACGGGAACGTGCGCATGCGCCTCCCCGATGCCGGCTGCGGCGCTGAAGTCGGCCCAGATCCACCTCGCGTCGGGAAGATGCCGGCGGATCACCTGCACGGCATGAACCAGGCACCGTCGCAGATGTTCGACGCGGGCCTGGTCGGCTTGGGTCCACGCCTCTTGCACGTAGGCGTTCAACGCAGCTTCGGATGCGCCAGCGGATGGGGGTGACGTGGAGGTTGTCATCTTCGTCCTTCGACCGGATCGAGGGTGGAGGTCAGTGGGGAGGGCCGCAGGCTTGACGGTGCTGGCGGGACGGCGTCGCCGGGCTCGTGGCCGATGCCGGTGATGCCGGCCTGAGCCAGCACGTGCCTGGCGAACTCTGCGGTCACGGGCGGGCCGGCGCTGAGACCGTTGTAGCTGCGGACGTGCTCGTCGAAGCCGCTCAGGTGCGGCACCAGGCGGGCCCATTCCGCGTCCGTGAGGGCACGGTGGTGCGTTTCGGCGAAGTGGTCGTCCCACCACGGGCGGTCCAGGTGGGCGATGGCGATCTGTCCGACGCGGCCCAGGTCGTGCAGCGCCTGGATGGCATCGCCGTCATAGTGCCGGTCGAGGAAGGCGCGCAGCAGCTGTTCGCGGGACGCTTCGTTGCCGTCGGCCTCGGTGTCCGCCGGCGGTGGGGCCGCGGAGTCAGGCGGCCTGTTCGTCCTTCCGCGGTCGAACACGGGTATGTCGTCGACGTCGATCAGCAGCGGTACGGCGGTGTCGGCATGGTGCTGGCGCAGGTTCGGCCAGGCACCGGCCAGGTCGACCGCGACGTGCACGGCCTGCTGTTCGACGTCAAGGTAGGTGCGAACCGAAACGCCTCCCACGCTGCTGCTCGGGGAGTGGTCGCGGCGGGATCGGGGATGGAGCAGGGCGGCACTGTTAACGCTGTCGCAAAACCGGGAGCTGGTCAGATCGTTGCCGCCGTCGAGCTGCTGATGAGCGGGGGGATAGCTGGCGATGACGGCGTTCAGGATGGAGGCTCGTTCGTCGATGTCCAGCCAGGCGGACTCCAGGCTCGAGGGCGAAGCCCCTACCAGGGTGGCCGGCAGATGCTGCTCAGCCAGTTCTTGGACCTCCAGCCGCATCTGCGGGAAGTCGGTGAGCGGAGCCTGGCTGAGCAGCAGGGCTTTCCAGGTCAAGATGTCCAGTGCGGCCGATAGCGAGCAGTTGGCCTCAAGACGTTCACGCGCCGCCTGCGCCGGGGTGCTGCTGGGATAGACGAGTTCGGAGCCCTTCGGGATTGAGAAGGGGATGGCCACGGGGAGATCCTCCGGTGCGGGTCATGCCGCTGCGCCAGGGCGCCGGGCGGGCGAACGGGGTATGTGGGGGCGCCGGGCGGGCTTCTCGGCGGCCGTCGGTAGCGTCGTGCGCCCGATGCTGCTCTGCGTGCGAAGGCTGGCTTATGGCGTGGTGTCGGGCACGTACTTGGTCTCGACGACTGCCCGCAGTTCGTCCCGTACGGGCATCAGCGTCACTTCCGCGACGTCGTCGAAGGGATCCATGAACAGCTGCTGCTCCTGCGTTGCCCCCTTCTCGTACTCCAGGGCGTACAGGCCGGCGGCGTCCTTGTTGGCCGGGCTGGCTCCCACGACGAGTTGGTGACGACGTCCCCATCGGGTTTCTTCTCGAGGGAGGTCGGCGACGATGCTCCAGTCGTCGAGGATGTCGCCGACGCTCTTGCGCAGCAGCAGGCGGGCAGCATCCGCCGCCATCGTCACCGGCGATCGCAGCGGAGTCGGTGCTTTTGGTGCTGGCCGTGTGCCGAAGAACAGCCAACCGGTGTGGTTCAACACGGGGCAGATCGCGGTGGCGACGACCTCCCCTGAGATGATCGCGCCAGTGTCGAGGGCTGTGACGAAACTGCGCACCACCTCGCCGGAATCGATGCGTTCCCCCTGCTGCAGGAATGGGGTGAGGGCCGCGTCGACGGCGCGGCCCTCGTCGGGATAACCGCCGTCGATCACCGGCAGAGAGGCCACGATCCGCCGCCTCATGCCAGCGATGGGAAGCGCACCGCAGACGCCCTCTGGCAGGTGTGCGCTCGCCAGGAGGGTGGAGTACTGCTGCAACGCTGCCTCGAGGGGCATCAGCGTGCTGCTGAGCACGACGTAGCCGTGGGTGAGGCCGTGCGTGGCGCGATCGTGCAGGCGGCCGTCAGCGCCGATGGGGATGTCGCCGTCGCCGATGTCGGCCTCGTGTGCCTCTTGGTAGGCGGTGTCGACGTCAGATCCCAGGACGTACCGGTTCCAGGCCGGTCGGGGGAGAGGGGGCGGCGGGATGGTCACGAGCCTCCCCGTCTGTGATGGACGTGGCCTTGCACGTGCGCTGCGGGATGAGCCGGCGTCTCTTCCTTGATCGGAACTCCCTTGCTCTGTGGCGCAGGGGAGGGGCCGGGGATACCGTCTTCCGGTAGCACGGCCGGGTGATCGAGCGGGATACCTGCGAGCTCAGCAGTGGATCGGGAGACGCGGGGCGGCCCCGTGTAGTTCTCCAGGAGCGCGCGCAGTCTCGCGGCGAGCTCGTCAAGGTCGTCAGGCTTTCGGGGTTGCTTACGCCGCTGTTCAGCCCCGGCTGTCATGGCGCGCACCTCATCCACATTTAGGCCGCCTTCGCCCCACTCGGGATGGGTGTACATTTCGCGGCCATCAGGGCCGATGACGATGCCGAGGTCGTCCACGTTTCCTTCTGCGGTCCGAATGAGCTCTTGCCGGGTGTGAGAGGTGGGGATGCGGGCTCGCCCGGGTGGCCTCTCTTCCATGGGAGAGCGAGCACCCGGGCCGAGCTCGGATTCCGTGCCGGAGGTCAGAACGGTGGCTCCTGTGCGCAGTGGGCCACCGCGGTGTCATGGTCGTGGCCGCTGCTGCGCAGGGTCGTGTACCGGCCCAGGTGGGAATGGCCCAAGGCTTCTGGCACGCGCATGATCTCCGCGTGCGTGGC
Organism: Nonomuraea sp. NPDC049400; assembly: GCF_044466425.1. Lineage (NCBI taxonomy): Bacteria > Bacillati > Actinomycetota > Actinomycetes > Streptosporangiales > Streptosporangiaceae > Nonomuraea > Nonomuraea sp. NPDC049400. Next base: position 45,379 of record NZ_JBITMP010000050.1, on the reverse strand, counting down.
CACCTTCCGAGCCTGCACGTACGCAAAGACCTGCAGGTTGGTTAGGGCGAGTTCGGCGGCATGCTCGGTCGGCACTCCGGCGTCGCTCGCCATGATGTAGCGCAAGACCCTGAGGGGATCGCCGAGCTCGTTGGAGACACCCGTTCCCCTCTTGCGAGCGTGCCTCTTCAGGATCAGCCTGATCAGCCAGCTGGTTCGGGGCCTCAATGCTCTCAGGGCCTGCCGATGCGTGGCGCCATCGAACCGGGCGTCGTAGTAGAAGCGCGCGTCGATTCTCTTGGCCACGACCTCCGCCAATTCAGCGTAGGTGGCGCCACCGGACATCATGCTCCTGATAGCGAGGCGGCCCATCCAGTCCAGGCCGGCGAGCCACAACCCATGAAGATCGGCTCCCGGACCATGCTTCTTGATCAGTTCCAGGCCGGACACGTGGGCCACGACGAACGCTTTGCGGACCTGGACCGTAGCTCCTTCGCTGTGCAGGAGGTCCCGCTGGTGGTAGGCCAGCAGGAGGAGGTCGTCCGCGGGCAGGATGTCGAAGGGGGCAGCGTGCCACAGCTCGGCGGCCGGGTCTTCTTCGGTGGTGGCCAGGTGCAGGCCGCACGGGTACGGCGCGATGCTGGGGCACGTGGCGGTGGCCCAGGTTCCGGGCCGGGAGAACCGGAAGCCGGTTCCGGCGACGAATTCCCCGTGTCGGTCGTGCGTCACCGGGGTCAGAGCCCAGCTGGTCGTGTGGGGCGGCAGGGTGTGGTTCCCGGTGCGGACGATGACGTGCAGCAGGTTCGTGTGCGACAGGCCCGCAACACCGACGGTGGGCTTCAGCATGGCTTCCTCCGGGGGGAAAGTCCAGGTCCTGATGGGTGTGCGCCCCGACCCCAGAGGTCTCGGCGCCTGGATTCCCGGGATCGCGCGGCCGCGGAGCGGGTCAAGGGTCGCCGGAGGCGTGCCCTTGACCCGTGCAGAGGGTGCGCGATAGATCCAGGTGTGGCGCCGAGCAGCGAAGCGACGCTGGTCGAGCTCGGCCACGATTCCGGGACGGCCAGCGTCCAGGGAGCAGGGAGGGCCTGCGGCGGCCCGGGCGGCGAGCGTCAGTCAGTCGATGGGTCCCCGGTCATCCCACGTGATGGTTACTCTCCACCGGCCGGGGCGCGTCGGATGCTCATCAGCGGTGGCCACCGCACGCCGCAGGTCGTCCTGGTAGTCGTAGTCGATCCAGGCGAGCACCCGTAGTTCGGCTTCTTCACCGCTGGCGGCGTCGATCGTGTATTGCGAGGTGAGGGTGCGCTCTTCATGGGTGCCGGTGCATCCGTGGGATTCGGCGTTCCAGCGGTTGTCCGGAATCGGCGGAAACAGCCGTTTGTAGGGGGTCGGCAGGACGCCGGTCCTTTCTCTTGGTGGGCGTGCTGGGCAGGTGTCCCCTCGGTGCGCGACTCTTCCGTTGCTGCTCAGGGCCACCGGTGGGTCGCTGGTGGCTTCGAGCCTGAAATCGGGGGAGCGCGATGTCCGCTCGAGTGCGCACGCAGGTGCGGTCGGTCCTGGGGAAGCCTTTCGCAACGGGGCTGGCCACTCCTACACTCACGTTCACGCTGACTCGGCTGGCGACAGCGGAAACCGCTACACGCCGGAAGCTGTCCCTGCTGCGGATCCGCATGGCCACCTTGCATCTGCAGGCAGCGGAACTCGAGCAAGACCTGACCCGGCTGGTCATCACGCAAAATGTCGTGAGGTCGCTGGCGCCCGAGGCCGCACTCTCCTGCGGTGCGCCGCAGCGGCCAGGGCGGTGAGTGCCACGCAGCCGTTGACCGAGAGCGACACGCATGTGCTCGCCGTGGTCGCCAGGGGACAGCCCATGCGGGCCAGAGCGATTGCGGGTGCGCTGGGCAGGCCGGACCAGCGCAGCCAGGTGGAGGGCCTGCGACTCCGGCTCAAACGCCTGGTCGCCCGCGGCTGGCTGGTTGAGCACCATCCTGGCCTGTTCTCCCTCGCGGTCCGCGTCGCGGAGCCTCGCGCGCTGGAAGCCGCGTCCTCAGCCCCGCCTTCACAAGGAGAATGACGGGCCCCGGACACTTACGCGAGGCGGCGCCTCGGCGACCGCGTTGGCCTCCGCGCCCTGGCGACCAGGAGGGCGCGGGGAGCCTGCTTTCACCCTGCCCAGATGTCCAGCAGCGCGACCGCCCGGCGCAGCAGGTCAGGCAGTTCTGTCGTCTCCTCCAGGGTGAGTTGGTCCAGCACCTCGGCGAGATTGCCGGCGGTCTTGGCGGCCAGAATCACCCGGTCGCCGTCCTGCAGATCGCCGGCACCTGCCAGCACAAGCGGCGGCTTCGTCGAGGCCTGCACCCATCCCCGCCCCTCGCCGCGGGCCCGGAGGGTGATCAGATCACCCAGGACGCTGAAATGCGACGACTTGGCCGGCATCGCCAGCCGGTGCAAGGCACGGTGGTACTCGGTGTCGGCGAGCGCGTGATGCTCGGTGGCCTCCGCGCCCAGCAGCTCCGCCCTCGAAGGAGGCCGGTCCACCCCGGCCTGGTCGAGCAGGTCACGCAGCTCGGTGATCCTGCGCGGTACCTGCGGCGGCATCATCTGCCAGTCGTCGCCATACAGGTCGTGAATTCTCACCAGGTCGCGGGCGCCGTACCAGCCGAACGCTCGAATGCTGCCCGCACCGCTGTAGCCGATGGAGAAGTACGTGGCGAGGTTCTCCGCGATCTGAACGGGCGGCAGCACGTACCGGTAGTCCGGGTGGCCGCTGTCCCACGCCAGTCCGGTGGCGGTCCGCCAGAGCGGCAGGTGCGGGACGACGTTGGCCATCAGCCACGGGCTGGCCGCGACGACGGCGAGGTCGACGTCGCGGTTGATCGCGTAGAACTTACGGCCCGCGTCGTCGAGGACCCCGATGCTGATGGTCCCGGCCGGGCCGGGCATAGTCGAGATGAACTCCGTGTCGGGGTAGACAAAGCGCACGTCCAGGTTCTTCCTCATTCTTGGGTCGGTTCAGGGTCCGTTTTCTGCGGCGCAGGCTCCTCAGTGGCCGGCGCATCGTTGCCGACGGCGTCAGCAGGGCACGTGCTCGAAGAGGAGATCTCGCCGAGCAGCTCGAGCAGCTGGGTCAGGGCGGATGCTGGCGCGGGCAGGCTTGCCGCTCGGGCGTACATCCAGTCCATGAGGGACCATTCGCCGTCCCGGACGGGCGTGATCGCCTGCCGGCGGACCCCGTCCAGACGTATGCCACGCAGGACGTCGGCGTGCCCGTATTTCTCTCCCCAGTCCAACTGGTAGTCCTTGAGCGCATAGGTCGCGGCGAAGACAGGGGGAACGGGATCGCCGGCTCGTGGCCGATGCTCCGCCGCTGTCCGCCAGCGGCTGCAGCCGCAGCCGGGATCGCCGCAGCGCAGCGATTCCAGATCGCGCGGAGTGCGGCGATAGTGACTCATCTGCCCGTTGAGCCACGGGCAGGCCCGGATGCTGTAATCGTGGCAGGCAGGGTGCTGGGCCGGTTGGCTGCTGTAGCCGCGCCAGAAGTCGAAGGGACGCACCAGCAGGAGGTACGTGCCGGAGGGGTCGAGGTCGAGGGGCTGCTGGCAGGCCGTGCACAGCCGCTCCATCAGGCAGGCGTTGATCTGGTCGGGGTCGTCGATCCCGAATACGGCAGGCAGCGCCGGGTCGCGGTGGCGAAGGGCGACCGCCGGAACGGCCCGGCCGCCCTGGATGGGACAGCCGGCCATGAGTTCCGGCACGGGCTCGTGCTGATGCCGGCGTCCGCCGGTGTCGGTGGAGGGGCTGCGGCGGTTCACGCGGCGGCCCCATCGATGCAAGGCGTGGCCGTGATGTGCACGCTGGCCCGATCGACGAGGACGTGCGGGTGGTTGACGTGGATCTCGACGGTGCCGGCCAGCGTCGCGTCGAGGTCGCGCTCGCGCAGGTGGCTGATCTCGGCCTGGCAGGTGACCGTCAGCGTGACGCATCGCCGATCGTCGTAGGGGGCGAGCCGAAGGGCGGTCAGGAGCTCCTGCAGCCGCGTTCGGGACACGGTTCCGTCTTCGTAGGCGCGGATGGCGTGGGCGCGTGCCTGCTCCAGTTGGTCGCCGGCGGCGTCCGCGTGAGCGGCCGCGGCCGTGAGCTCGGCGATGCATGCTGCCTGCTGGCGGGTGACCTCGGCGAGCATCGCCCGGACCAGGAGCGCGTCGGTGGGCTTGGCCAGCAGGGTTCTGATGCTGAAGTCGGCGGGCACGGTCAGCTCGCGTGCGCTGAGGCGGAGCTGGGTCCAGCGGGGAGGGGCGTACTGGGAGGCGGAGCGGTCGGCGTCGGTGACCAGCACCTCCCAGCGTTCGTCGTCGAGTTGGCGGCATACGACGCCGAGGCGCTGATGGTGCTCGGCGGACGCCGAGCTCGCGCCGTTGATGATGACCAGCGCGCCGGGCTCCACGGAGCGAGATGGCGCTGGGACAGCTGGCAGGGATCCTTGAGCTGAGGGGACGTCTGGTCAGCGGGTGTGCCAGGCGGCCACGACGTCCTGGACGGCACGCGGCAGGTCCTCGCTGGCGCAGGTGGCCGTGTGGCCGTGCGCCACGCTGTAGACGTCTGGGCCGCCACCTGGGGAGCTGTCGTCGTAGAGGACGTAGGCGGGCACGACGGTGAAGGTGTGATCGCGAAGGTTCGCGGCAACCGCAAGAGCTCGCCTGGCAGGTGTTGCCGAGGGGATGTGGAAGCGGAGAACGATGCGCTGGCCATCGTTGGTGGTGTAGCCGTCGAAGTGGTGGGCGCCGATGGCGTGGAGGGCTTCGGCGCCGATGCTGGCGCGAATGTCGGCCGGCGAGCCGACGGGCTGACGTTCGCGGGCGGGCTCGGGGCTGGACCGGTCGCCGCCCCCGGGCTGCGATCTGCGGTCTTCTCGCTTCTCACTCATCAAAGGGCCGTATGGTCGCGGCAAGGTCGGCGCGGCACGCTGCACACATGCTCTGCTGGACCTCATCGAGGCGCTTGCGCAGATCGGTGACCTGCTTGGCGTGCACGTCGCGGTCCTGTTCGGCCTGGGTCCGGGCTTCGTGGGGGGTGAGTTTGCCGGGGCCGACGCGTTGAACGGTGATGGCGAAGCGTTCATCAGTCGCTCTGCTGGTGAATTCGAACGCCTGCTCAACATAGTTCGGGGCCGGACCCAGCATCGCGTGCGCCCAGCTGACGAACACGGCGGTGATCTCTGGAGGCGCTGAGGTGACGATTTCGATGCCGCCGCTTGCGGTGGGCCCCATACCGTGGAGCAGCACCTGGTTGAGCAGCTCTTCGGCGCGGGCGTCTTGGAAGGCCGCAGCGGCGGCGAGAACGTCGCGGACCAGGGCGGGGGCGGTATCGAGCGGGAGCTCCGGCCATCGGCCGGCAAGGTGGTCAACAATCGATGCCACCATGTCGCGTTCGTGGTCGGTGTCGCTGTCGTCGATGGGCGCAGCAGGGGAACCTGAGGTGCCAGGCAGCATGGAGGCGCCTGAAAGAGCTGGTGCTTCCGTCGTCTGGTCGCGAGGGTTACGTTCGGGGTCGGTGGTCTCAGCAGCGAAGGCGGGCATGATAGGAGCTCGTTTCGGCAAGGTGAGTGCAGGATTGGTTGCACGGCGCGTCATCTCTCAGGGCGGACGACAGCGGCGGCGCGGGGAGTGCGTGGGCCACGCGGACAACGGGGTCTGGCATGCGGGCTGCTGCAGTTCCCGCCCGTACGCGAGCTCCGCCTGGTCCGACAGACTGTCCGGAGAACATGGGCGAGGATCTGGGGCTGATGCGGCGTCAGATTGTTGTGCGCGGGATGAGGGTCTCGTTGTCAGGGTGGGGTGACCCTGGAGGGCAGCCGCATGGCGACTACCTTCCAGGCCACGCCTGCCCGCGGGCGATCTCGGTGGAGGGCACGGGATCCAGGTCTATGGCCTCGTTGACGCCGGGGGCGGCGTGAACGTGGTCATCGACTTACCAGACCTTCGGGATGGTGACGAACGGGGCGACCATGTTGTAGATGACGCCCTTCGGGTGCTGTAGGGCGAAGGTTTCCACGAGGCCTGCAGCGGCTTCAGCCACGTTCCTGCCGTAGGCGGTGTAGCGGAGTTCACCCACCGAGGAGTGAACGCTGATCTTGTAGGGATTGCTGAGCATCGAGTCTCCTGCGTATAGGGCGGGGAGGGCGCCTTCAGAGAGGGGTGCCCCGAGGTCTCCCTGCGAGACAGGTCCAGCGCGTCCGAGCAGGAGACAAGCTGTGCGGCAGCCGCGAAAGGGAGTCAAGGTTCGCCGAAGGCGTGGCCTTGACTCCCGTGCGGGTGCCCGGTACAACCAGGCCGGCGCCGGGGAACAGGTGCCATCAGGAGAGGTCGAGAACGGTGTGAGGTTGAGCGATCAGTCCGAACTCGCGTCGCCTGTGACGGCCGCGTGGGCGCTCAGGGCGGTGGTGAAGCAGTCCAACGCCTCTCGCCGACGTACGGCTCCGGCGATTTCCTGCCAGACCAGCCCTCGCGCGGGGTCGTCCGGTTTGCGCGGTTCACCGCGGATGCCCATGACGGTGCGTACGGTGTCGCTGACCGGCGCCTGGTTGCGGTGGCAGAGGATGACAGTGGGCGTGCCGTGACCTTCGATGTAGGCGCCGCTGGTGTCGATGATCCATCGCGGGTCGAACTGGGGCAGCCACTGCTCGACGTACCGCTTGCCGAACTCGCGCTTCATGAAGCTGTTGGCGGTCAATTGTGCGCACCAGCCACCGTCCACGAGCAGCTCCATGAACAACTGGTGGAAGGGAAGCGCGAGGCTGTAGTTGCCGTGACAGACGGCCGGATAGCGGCGCCGGATCGCGGCATTGAGACGCGAGTCGCTGACGGTGATGTACGGCGTGTTGGCCACCACGACGTGGTAGCTGCCACGCTGCAACAGCGGCTCGGCCTCATCCAGGAGCGCGTCGGCCACCGCCACCTGGAGCGGCAGGTCGGCGAGGAGATCCCGGTCAGGCAGTACGCCGGTGTGGCTGGCGATTATCGCCTGTGCCATGACGAGCAGCCGGTAGCGGGCCAGCAGAACCGCATACGGGTCGATGTCCACGCCGTGTACCACGCCCAGCGCGGCCACGACCCGGTCAGCGGCCGCAGTGAACAGCGGCAGCGCGGGCCGACCGGCGCGGCCGAATTCGAGCTGCTGCCGCACTGTTGCCCGGATCAGCGTCTCGATGAGGATGTGGCCGGTTCCGCAGGCGGGGTCGATGGCCCGGATGTGCGGACCCCAGTCTTCGTAGGCATGATCGAAGGAGATGTCGAGCAGCAGGCTGGTCACATATCGGGGGGTTTGGCACAGTGCGCGTCCCTTGCGCGCCTCGGTTGACAGCTGCTGGTACAGGTCGCCGAGGCGGTAACCGTCTGGACGATGCGGATCGTCGTCTGCCGAGCCGGGCGGAATGAAGTCGGCGAGCGCGGCGGGGTCGACGGCCAGCCCGTCCCACACCGGGTTGACGGCGGGATCCCGCAGTGCCGCCAGCCCAGGATGGAGGTGGGAAATCTGTTCGACGTCTCGGCGCAGGTCCCCGGAGGCGGCGATGAGGCCCTTGCCGTGGGCGTGCCGGACGAGAGCGGCGTTGTGCATCCAGTGCACCGCCGGACGGGCACCGATGTCTCGGCTCAGGCGGTCAGGGTTCAGCTGTTGCGAGGGCAATGGCGGGCTCCGTGCTCATGCGTGAGGAACAAGCCGCTCGGCGAGCGGGGGTGAGGATTCGCGAACCAGCGTTCGCGCGTCACCAGGTCCGCTCAGCCGGGTGGATGCCGAGCTGGTCGCAACGGCGGGGCGGGCGGATCAGGGTTTCGGCTTTGTCCGCGACCTGGAGCGCGTTGCCGCGCCGTCGGCGGCACGAGTCCGCGCATACGGTTCGGCCCAGTCCCGCAGCACGTTGATGACCTCCTCGCGCCATCGCATCCCGGCTGGGATGGGTAGTTCGGTAACCAGTTCGGCCGGACGGCCGGTCAGGCCGAAGATCCGGAACACGCAGATCGGCGCGGGGTCGTCGATCGGGGTGGGCGGGCCGTGCCAGGAGGCGGGCTGACGCCACACCGCCCGATAGGTCTGGCCGCGGATGGTGAAGTACCACATTTCTTGCTGCGGGCCGTTCTGCTGGGTCAAGCGCACCGAGCCGCGCCGGACGGCCGGCCGGGGCGGCAGCGGCGGCAGGTTCTCGTGAGCGAACGCTTCCGGGTGGCGCTGGCGGGCCTGCTCAGCGGTCATCTTGTCGCGCACCTGCGCATACGGGACCGTGCCGGAGGTGGGATGACGCATGTGGTACGCCAGCCCGGCCATGGTTTGCAGCTGCGCCGCCGTCGAGGTGAGCGGGTCGGGGACCGTCAGCAGTCTGCGGCCGGCGTGGAGGACCTCGCGCCAGCGGCCGCCGATGAATGCGAAGTCGCCGACGGTGAAGTCGGTTTGAGACCACAGCTGTGGCTCAGGCGCGGCGCGCGGGTCTTCCCAGTAACTGATGCTTTCACCGCCGCGGTCGGGGCGACGGCTAGGCAGCCGCCGCTGAGGGTGGTTTCTTGGGGATGGCGCGTACCTGTATGTGCGTCGTGGCGGCGGCGTGCTCGATCAGGTGGTCGCGCATGAAGTCGGCGTCCTGGCGGGTGAAAGGCCCGATCCGGACGGTGTCACCCATCGCGCCGCCTTTGAGGACCGTGATTGTGCCGGACGCTTCGAACAGCTGGCGGCGCTGGTGCCAGAACTCGGCGGCGTCCGGGGAGTAGAAGTTGAGGCCGGTCTCGTTGATCACGACACCCCACCGCTTGTCGCCCTCAGGCATGGGTGGGCGCGTCCTCGGGCAGGTTGAACGCGGAGCCGGCGTCGGCGGCGGCCAGCTGGCGGCCGACGCCATGTTCGCTGTGGTACAGGCCGGGGTCGGTCATCTCGTACGCCTTGCGAGGCTGGGCTTCATGATGAGCACGTGGCGCAGGCAGGTGCCACGCCTTCAGCCGTGTCATGGCTGCCTCGATCCGGATGGCGCTGCTGTCCGCGTCGAGGCCGACCTGGTGAAGCCTGGCGTGGGGTTTGGTCCCATCGTGGGGGCCGACCCTGGACGGTCTTCGTGAACCGCTCCGTTTGAGTTGGGAGAGCTCGTGCTCGAGCACCGTGTGAAGGTCCGCCATTACCAACGGTCCTCATCCGTCCTCAGCTCTGCCACGAGATCGTCCGCCAGGGGCTGGAGATCTTGCCGGTACGAGACAGGCCACCTGTCGATCTCATCGGCGTTCTCCCAGTCGACACTGCCGCTGGGCAGAATCGGCGCAGCGTAGGCGAAATAGGTGAAGTCGTAGCTGTCCTGGGCCCACACCACCGCCCTTCGAGAGTGATGCACCATGAGGACGGCCCCGGCATGTAGGGTGCACTCCGGATCCCGCAAATGTGGAGCGTCGGGCCGTTTCAAGGCGTCGGCGATGTAGGGCGGAAACAGCACCTGGTATGCGGTTCGCTCGTTGGTCAGTACGGCGTAGCCGGCTCCTTCGGGGCTGTCGCGGGAAAGTGCCGGCCCGTCGTAGCTCACGGCGACGCTGAGGTCGATGCGTTCGTGACGGTCGGCGTAGGCGGCCAGCATGCGGCGGTTGTCGCCGGTGAGGATCACTCGCGCGGTATGGCCAGTTCCTTCGAGCGCGCTGTGCCGGTCGGGGAGCCAGAACACCCGATCGGAGGTGGGCGCCACCACCAGCATGCGGCCAAAACTCGGGGACTCTTCGAAGTCGACGTTGATCGTGTACAGAGAACCTTCCAGCCCTGAAGGATGTCGGCGACACGGCCCGGCGGCATCGCCGTCTGCCGCTCATGGAGAAGATGGGCTCCCCAGCTCCGCTGGGGCGCGGGGGGGCCGGGCAGCGCTCGCCCGGGAGTTCACGTGGGCGCGGGCCGCCCCCTAGGCGAGGCGTTCATCCCAGCACGTCGGGCAGCACCAGGGATTGGTGCCAGGCTCTGCCATGCTGATGCGACGGGCGTCGGCCGCGGCCACGCCATGGTGGCACAAGCGGCAGAAGATGCCGACGTCCGACGTCGGCTCGGGCGGCCGGTGCGTACGAACGGCGCCGATCCACACCCGCCGCCATTCCTGCACCATCGCCTGATGGTGGTCACTCCATCCGGGCATGTGCAGGTTCAGCAGCCGGATGTGCTCCTTCTTGCCCAGCCGGCGACCGGCCTGGACATGGCACAACTCGCGAACCATCAGATACGTCACGTGCGGCACCCGCAGCTGTGCCGCGGCCCAATGCACGGTCACGGCCGGCTTCGATCCGAGCCGAACGGCGGACTGCTCCTCGCCGAGGTCGTCGACGCGGAAGGTCACCGGCTGGTGCAAGCCGAACCGCGGATGCCAGATCGTGCTGGTCTCGGTCAGATGGTCCGACAGCCGCTGGCTGTACCAGGCGATGAGAGAGCGCGCGTCGCGGGCGTGTCGGCGCTGCAGCCGCAGCCACCCGGACGGGTTGTCCTCCAGGTGCACGGCAGGCCCGTCGTCGTCGACCAGGCGGAGGCGGTGGTGACGTCCGAGCCAGGGGAAGTTCTCGCCGCCGACGAGTTCCTTGACCGGGCGATCGGGGGCGGTCTCCCGGGCGAGCCGGACGTTCTTGGCCAGCCACAAGACCCTGCTCCTGGCAGTCTCGACGATGTGGTCAAGGCTGCTGTCAGGGGGAGCGGTGACGGTCACCGAGGCATCACGCTCGACGGTCAGGCCGATGGTGTTACGGCGCGGGTTGATGCGTATGTGCCACGTCCAGCGGGCGCTGACGGTGAGCAGGGCACTTTCGAGCAGGGCGACGTCGATCGCGGTCGCGTCAGGGATGACGGTGCTCCTTCCGGTGTTCGGACAAGCCGACGAGCGCGACGGCGTAGGCACCCGTTCGCGCGGCGGGGAAACCTCGGGAAGAGGAGGTCATGGCGTTGGATCCGGCGCCGCCCATCGATAGGCGCCGCGTCGGCCGGACGCATCTTCCTGCTGGTGCTCTGTGGCCGTGCGGGCGTCCATCAGCTGAGAGGCGACGCGGGTCGATCGGTTGACAGCGTCGCGCCGGACGACGGTGGAGCGTCGCGGGCACATGTGGTGATCCATACGATCCGGCTGCGGGCACCGGCCTGCGGCGGAGTAGACGGTGTCCGAGCACACGCACCGCGTACCGTCCCCCAAGGCCGTGACATGCGCGAGCTGGCCGACCAGGATCGCTCTGCCCTCGTGAAGGATCTGATTACAGCCTTCCGCTTCCTGCGAGGTCGCGGGGCCGGGCACGGCTCCTATCGGCCGGCCGAGCCGCTCGGCATGCCGGAAGGTGCTCATGGTTCCGCTGCGTGGCCGCATCTCGGCGACGACGACGATTTGCCCGAGAGCAGCTGCCAGCCTGTTGCGGGCAAGGAGCCGGCCTGCACTTTCGCGGGTGCCCGGCGGATACTCACTCACCACCGCGCCCTGCGTGATGATCGCGTCGAACAGGTCTCGGTGCTCAGCGGGGAAGCAGACGTCGACGCCGGTGCCGAGCACGGCGACGGTCGTCGCTTCGACGGCCAGCGCACCCTCGTGCACGGCCCTGTCGATTCCGCGGGCGAGGCCCGAGATGATCGTGTGGCCGCGCCGGCCGAGCTCTTGGGCGATTTCGCCGGCCATGTGCCGCCCGTAGTCGGTGGCGACGCGAGATCCGATGATCGTCGCTGACCGGGTGCCGCACTCGCGAAGATGGGCCGGTCCGCGCACCCACACCCCCAGCGGTTGATGCCAGCCGAGGTCGGTCAGCAGGGGCGGCCATTCCCGGCTGTCTGGAGTCAGGAAGCGGGCGCAGACCTGCTCGGCTGCTGCCAGATCAGCGAACGGATCAGCGTCTTGAACGGCGGCCCGCCAGCGCGCCACCCGTCGCGCGTTCTCGCGGGCGTCGGCCATGCCGTCGAATTCGGGCGGGACCGCGCCGGCGCGGATGTCGCGTAGAGCCGCGACCGCTCCCACGGCGTGCACAACGCGTTGCAGCAGGGACACATCAGACACGTCGTGGATGGCGTGCGAGAGGGCAATCCGTGACAGCGTCTCGAGCTCTTCCAAGAAGGTTCCCATTCCGAGGATGTGTGCCGCGCCGGGGCTGGTCCCGGCGCGTGGGAGTCGGGGCACCGCGTGCCCGTGGCCGCGGTGGAAGGCTCGCCGGAGGCGACCGCGCGAAGCGCGGCTTGGGCTTCTGGAGCGGGGGCACGCGGTATCCCAGAAGCGGCGCCGGGACCAGCCATACGCGCTCGGCCGGATGACGCGTCGTGCCGGCGGCGGCTTCCGTCCGGAGGGCAGATGTCTCGCGGGTACTTTCGCACCGCCACAGACAGCCTTTACTCTGGTCGATCATGAGTGTCAGAAACGATGTCAAAGACGTTAAGGCGGCCGCCCGCCAACTATTCGACGCCAACCTGCCGGTGCTCGTTGAGCTCGCCCAAATCGACGAGGAGATCAGCGAACTGACGGCCAAGCGAGAACAGCTGCTGGGCCAAGCCCGGCAGTTATTCACCGAAGGGTGGCTGGCCGAGCTCGGCTTCGGGGCGGCGCCGACCGGCCGGGGCAGAGCGCGTCGACCAACGAGCTCCAGGGGGAGATCCCGCAGCCAGAAGCAGGGCGCCGCGTCGGCCGCTTCAGCCGCCGCAGAGCCGGCTCCGGCTTCGGACGGCGAGGACTTCGCCCCGCCGCCGACGGAGGAAGGCGCTCAGGCTGACACCAGCTGGAACTCTTCCACCGCAACCTCGTCCAACTGGTCCGGCTGAGGGGCGCAAGCCATGACGAAGGGGGGCTGAAGTGGGAGGAGGGGTTCACCACAGGCCGGGTTGGCCGGCCGGGCCGGCGGCAACCAGCGCTACAGGACGACCGATCGGAGCGGGTGCCGGCGACGCGCGCTTGCCGAACCGGCACATGACCACCTCGACCTTGGGCTTCACGCCGCGCCAGGCGTCGTCGTGGATGGAGGTGTCCAGTTCCATGCCGGGGACAAGCTCCACGCCTGTGGCGGCCACAAAGCGCTGATACTCCCCGTCGCCGCCGTCGAAGGTTGTGGCGGGCACGCCGCTGCACCGAAACGGTGCCGCGATCTGCGGCACGATGAACACGCCTGTTCGGGCCAGGTCGCTGGCGATGTCGATGACGTGGTACTCGAAGCGCCGCCCGCGGTAGCGGGGTCCGTTGCCGGTGCGCTGGGTGTACCCGAACGGCGGGTTGGCCATCACGGTGTCGAACTGGCCGAGGTCAGTGTGGGCGAGGTCGAACACGTCGGCGCAAATCCAGGTGGCTTCCGGAACCGTCTTGCGGCCGACTTTGACATATGCCGGGTTCCGCTCGACGCACACCATCTCGGAAACGGGGTCGGTCGGGTCGTGATCGTCGAGGCGGGCCCGGGCTAGCCGGCCGGTCCCGGCGCACAGGTCGAGGATCCGCGGCCCTTCGACCATGTGCCTGATCTCCCACGCGAGCTCTATCGGTGTGAACCAGGCGGCGTCCAGGTTGTGCGTGACGTCGGCGCCTTCGTGCCAGTGTTCAAGCACGAAGTCCTGCTCATCCGAGGTCAGCGGCCGGGGGGCATCCACGAGCTTCTGCGCTTCGGCGTGCAGCGCGGCGTCCTGCTTGGTGATCGTCGGCAGAGGGGTCTCCAACAGGGGTCAGAAAGTGAGCAGGGCAGGCGCTGCCGAGCGGCGAGCGCCTGCCCCGCGGGAGGCGAGTACCACCGAAGTGGCCGTGGTTTCAGTCCTCGATCAGCCTGTACTCAGGCGGCAGCACCACCCGGCGCATGCACGCGGTGCATTCCACTCCGTCGTCGTCGAACGGCGCCGAGGTGATGTCGGCGGTGATGACGCCCGGCGCAGTGATCTCCAACGGGTTGGACCGGGTGGCCACCTGCAACTGCTCCAGGCTGCCGACGGCGCCGCATCCCTCGTATGGGCAAGCCAGCCGGCCATCCACGACCAGGGCCTGCGGGAGTTCGAGCGTGGGCAGGATCGAGGCGAGCGCGTGGGCGTCGCCGGCGTCGTGGTCGGCGGCGAGCAGGCAGGTCACCACCGGGATGTCGCCGGACACCCCCAGCGTGCTCCACGCCTGGTCCAGGGTGTCGAACCCGCCGAGCGGCCGTGCGTGCCGGGTGAGGCCGTACCAGCCCAGCGGCTGCGGCGGAAGCTGCAGATCACGATAGGCATGGACGGGCTGCGAGTCGGGATACAGCGCCTGGTGCTCTGCCGCCCAGGTGTGCAGATGGTGCTCGACGAACGCGGGAAAGGCGCTCTCGTGGTTCGGCTCGAGCACGACGTGGTAGACGTGGACGTGATAGCCGTCCGGCTCGCGGACGCATTGCGCCGTGGCGGGACGTGAACTGCTGGCATTCACCAGCGGGCGCCTTCTCGTTGCCGGCGTCGCCGCAGGGAAGCCAGCGGCTTGTCACGGTCAAGGTCACCAGGGCGGCGGCTGGCAGGGCGGCGGGGTCGCGGACCGGCGCCGGGCGGCGCACCGGGAGGACGCGCGGGAGCGCCGGCGGGTGGATCGACGTCGGGCCAGCCGCCGGGCCACGCTTCCCACAGGCGCGGCTGCTCAATGCCAAGCTGGTGGCCGGCGTCCCAAGGGAAACGGCCTTCAACGTCGGCGATCACAACTTGCAGCGCGGCAGGGACGACACCCAGATGAGAACGCGCGACGTTGAACAGGCTGCTGTTGTTCCAGCTGGGGTCGACAGATCGCAGCTGCAGGACAACACGGTCGTGACCGAACGCCGTGGCCAACGCGCGAGGGTCGCGAACGTCGACGCCCTCCACCCAGCAGCTGGCGATGGCGTTCAGCAGTGCACCGCTCTGCCGCAGGCCCAGGCCCGCCACGATCAGCTCGGGCAGTTCTCGGGCAGCCAGCCCGATCGTGTACGTCCAGGGCATCTGCAGATCGCCGACGCCCTGGATGTGCCAGCCGTAGACGCGGATGTGCTCGGAGATGACGGTGTGAAGGGCAGTGCGACGGAGAGGGAAGTTCAGTGCTCCTCCATGCGGTCATGGCGGGCCCGCAACGGGCCCGGCCAGATGTTGAGGGCTCAGGCTGCGATGTCGCCGCTCATCACGGCGTCCGTGTGATGGATGAGCGCGATGCGGCCCGCCCAGCTCGTCAGGTCGGCGAAGTCGGCCAGCGCCTCGGCGCGCTGCCGCAAGGCCCGCTCGTGGGCGTCACTGGCGGCGAGGGTGTCGCCCACGTACACCAGCACATTCGCGCCCAGCCCCCACACCACGGCGTTGACGGCCGCGCATGCTGCGGGGATCGGCTGGATCTCGCTCATGGACCAGCCGAAGTTCGCCGGGCTGTGACCCAGGACGCTCAGACGGAGCGCCAGCGCCCGGAGCAGGCTGCCGGTCCCGGCAGCCGGCTCGTAGTACCAGCAGCCGGGCTCGACGTCGGCGCTGTCTCCCAACATCATCTGCGCCATGAGGTCGGCGTGCGAGGCGGAACTGTAGAACGCGCCGAGCGGCCGGCGGGCGCTGTTGGTGCGCATCTGCGTGAGCATGGCACCCAGCAGGTCGGCGTCCCGGCGAAGCGCCGGATCGGGGTGCCCGGTGAGGGCGAACTGGCCCGCGTTGATCGCGGCGTGCGTCACGGCATGTACGGCCCGGGCAAGTTGCGGATGCGGCCGCTGATCGTCATGCAGCCAGCTGTGCAGGGGCAGGGCGATGGTGCCGATCAAGTAGGGGTGAATGATCCAGGCGATCGACCAGATGTCGCGCAGTACCTGCAGGAGGTCGTCGGGCTCGAGCGTGAGGAATTCGGCGGCCATATCGGGGCCGCGCGGGTCATCCTGACTCACCAGGGCCAGAGCAGCGACCACGCTCAGCGGGATGACAATGTCGCTGCCGCCGTGGTGTGCGTGCCAGGCGGCCTCGACGTCTTCCGCAATCCGGGCCGGTGACACGCTGGCGGGCGTCGTCCGAGCTGGCCGCAGGACTTTCGCTTGTGCGGTCGCCAGCGCCGTCAATGCAGGGGCGGGCGGCTCGACCACGGTTTCGCTGGTGGGGTCGGGAAGGGCCGGTGAGGTGGGTGCGGTGGCCTCGAGGAGGGCGAACAGGTCCAGTTGTCCGTGACCCTGCGGCGTGCGCCTAGGCATCGTCCGCCTGCTTCTGCGCCGCGGCCGAGTCGCGGTCGGCCCAGGCGGGGTCCCAGGGCAGTTGCAGGTCTTCAGCCCACATCTGGAGCTGTTCCGGGCAGCTGTCGACGACGACGTTCCAGTCGTAGCCCTTGCCTGCGACTGCGTCCTTGAGCTTGGCAACCGCGTCGGCGGGAGTGATGGGCACGAGCAGTGTCGCGTCGTCGGCACGCCACCGTCCGGCAAGCTCCTGCAGCGGACCAGCGGCGTAGAAGATGCCGTGGTAGAACTCGCCGGTCCAGTTGAGCGGACCGCTCAGTGGCCGGGGTGCGTTGGCGACCGCCCAGCCGTTGTCGGCGATGGTGGTGGCGTGCTCGGCAGGCCAATGACCGGCGAGCACGTAGCGCTGCCGAAGGTCGGCACCATGCTCGGGTTCTGTGCGAGCGTTGGTTCGCACCGGGCCTCGACGCCGCACGATCCGAACGTCGCTGATGCGGCTTTCGGTCACGTTCACGCAGGCGAGCGGGTTGAAATCGTCCAGCCAGGTGCCTTCCTCGCGCAGGAATTCCTCAAGCGCGGCAAGGTCGTCGGCGATCTCCTCTTGGACGATGAGCGTCGTGTCTACGGTGTGGTCGCATTCCTCATAAAGGTTGAACCTCACGTAGAGTGCCACGTGGCCCGGCTCGATCACCAAGGTGTCGTCGTGCTGATCCAGGGTTTTGCCTTTCACGATGGGAGCCGCCTCAGCTTGTGAGACAGGAAGCGGGCCCGCCCGGGACGGGGCGGGCCCGAAGGTGACGCGCGGGTGCGCAGGCCGCGGCCGCTGGTGTCGCGACATGCGGTAGTTCGGCACGGCTAAGGTCGGGGTGATACCTGCCGCGGCGGGGGACGGAGCCGCTCAGTGCGTGAGAACTGCAGGCGCAGGTCAGCTGAGTGCTCGCAGCGCCGCCTTGTCGTTGACGGCCACCCCATTGAAGCGACCTGGAGCGGAACGTTCGCTGGCGTCATGCAGGTGGAGCCCGTGCAGTTCCACCTCGGTCACGTCCTTGCGAGTGACGAGGACCTCGCCCTTGTCCGGGACGTACCCGTGAGCTCGAGCCCAGGCGTGGACAGCCGCAGTGGCCACCTCAGAGTCGTCGTCGAGGCAAGGCCCGAAGTGCACCTCGCCGTGCGGAAGGCCAGCGTCGTTGAGGTCCGCGATCAGGATGTACATGGTGGGGTCACCAGTTCTCTGGATAGTGCCGCAGGCCGACTGGGAGCAGGTCGAGGTCCTTGGCGATTCCTTCGCCGTGCCGGTCCTCCAGCGCGTTCATCAGGCCGGTACGCAGCAGGCGGAGCCATGCTCCGGTCGGCAGGTCAAGTAGGACGTCGGCCACGATGTCGGCGGACACCTCGGCGCGGGTGCCGGAGCCTTCGAGATCGTGCCGGTACAGGCGGCGCAGGGCACGCGCTCGGCGCCGTGCCGCGGGGGTCTTGTTGGGGGTGTAACGGTGCAGGATATGTTCCTTTCCCGAGGGCGGCCGCGGACGTTGGGGTGGCGGCCCACCCGGTGAGGGTGATTAGCTCCGTGCGCTGGCGAGAATGTGGGCGTCAGGGCAGGACGGACGATCAGGCGGCGCGGCTGGTGCCGTTGGTGAGGGCGGCATGCCCGCCCGGTTTCACAGCACCAGTTCCTCTTGCGAGATCGCGGCTCCTGCCAAGCCGGTCTCCCACATCTTCGGGAAGGCTGGCGCCACCTTCGGTTCTGCCGTGGCGGGTGACAGGACCAAGGAGCGCTCCGCGGTCGGTAGATTCGGCTGGCGGTTGAGCAGCCTCAAGCGCCGGTGGATGCCGTCACGCTCGACGCTTCGGCCGTGCTTCTCGGCGATGAGGTCCAGGTAGGCGCGCACGTCCTCCTGGGAGCCGAGCTCCACGACCTCGAGCGAGCGGGCTGAGGCGGCGCGGCCGTCTTTGCCTTCGACGAAGGCCCTGCGTACGTCGTAGACAGCCCACTGCTGTGCGTCCAGGTGCTCAGCGAACAGGGCGAGCAGGGGTCCGGCGTCAGGGTGGCGCCGCAGTTCGTCGACCAGCCTTTTGCCGCCGATCAGCCCCTGCCGCTCGTTGAGCGCGACCGCGGTGTGCTCCATCAGCAGCGGTAGCATCGCCAGGTGTGGCGCGGCGAGATAGCGTGGGATGGTGCGGCCGCGTCCCTTGGCGCTGGTCAGGGCATATGGGCACATCTGGCACGCGCTCTTTTCGTAAGCCACTCCGAGGTGGCGCAAGAGGTAGTCGTAGGCGTCCTCTCGCCACCACCCCCAGTCGATCAACGGGTACAGCGCCTGGCGGCCGGGCAGTTTGCTCTTGCGCAAGTCCTGGTCCCGGCGGGAAAGCTCGCCCAGTTCGAAGCCGACCGCGTGCGTGTAGGGGCGGCCTTGGGTGTAGGCGGCCACCCACCAGTCCAAGAGCTCGCCCTTGGCGTGGACGCTGCACAGACGTTTGCCGCCGGTCTGGGGGACCGTCCCGCTGTGGAACATCTCGTCCGACAGCTTGTACAGGCCTTCGATGTAGCAGCGGGTGGGTGAGCGGGTGTCGTCCAGCACCGTGTAGTTGCAACCGCCTGCCGCCTCTTTTGTCCTGGCGGTGCGGGCGAGCTGGACCAGACGGATGTTGTGGCGGCGCAGCAGCGGAAGGACGTACTGCTCGGCCAGTTCGCCGGTGATCGGCCACTCGTCACCGGTCTGGGCGACCAACACCACCAGATCGTCCAAGTCGAACTCGCGGCTGGTCGGGTCGAGGATCCACCTCAGCAAGATCGCTGTTGAGTCGACGCCGAGCCCCCACGAGAGGACGGCGATCGGGCGGCCCGCGGGGGCCGGCAGGATGGAAGGCGTCAATCCGCTTCCGTGCACCGAGAGCATGGGGTGCGGTAGGAGGGGTCACGGGCGTGCGCTTCGTCACGAGACCCTGCCCAATCTCCTTGGCGGACAGTGCGAAGAAAGTGGCCGGCGACGCACTCGACGAGAACGCTGCCGGTGCTCGAGCTGCGGACGCGAATCGGCACTCGGCGCGGGACGCTGGATGGTGGCTGCGTGGCTGGCGGGCCCGCGGCGTCGGGGCAGCTCAGGCCGGTGTGGTTGTTCTGCTGCGGTTCTGCGGACCGGGAGACAGGATGGCTGTAGCGGTCGGTCAGGAGGTTCCTTTCTCGAGGGTGCGTGCGGGAGCGTGCGTTACTGGTCACGCCTCCCGGCGTTCGCGCCCAGCGGGACCTTGCAGCGGCGGATGACGAGGCGCTGGCTCTGCTGGGCCCTATCCAGGCCGGCTCCCCAGAGGTCTGCCGCTCTGGCCGGAAGGGAGGCACTAGGTGATGGAGGGATGGTCCGGTATCGTTGCGGGTGGGCTGATCCGCGTCACTGCCTGTCGTCCAGGTCCCCGCCCACGCCACTGGGACCGTTGGAGGCCAAGAGTCTGAGACTCACGCGCTTTGTCGGCATGATGTGAACCAGCCCTCATCGGCCGCGACGCGTGGGGCCGCTGGCCGGAAGGTAAGGACACCTCATGACGCATTCGCGCAGCCGCGAATTCGACCGCGCGGTACGCCGTTACATGGCCGAGCACCCCGGCACCCGTTACACCGTGGCACGCCGAGCGGTCGAAGAGCGCGCACGCACCGCCCCGTCGTCCCTGGCCGACTTCAGCGGGTCAGCAACGGAACCCTCCACCGCCTCCCAGGAAGCATTGGCGCGTCTCCTGTCAGGCCGCCGTGGCGTCATCAGCGGCAAGACCACTCTTGCGTTTGACCTGGCTTTCCGCACTCACAAGGCCCTGGTCGTGGATCTCGACTCGCTGGGATCAGCGACGGCGCCGCAGGAATTCATTCCGATCATCATTGACCCGCCTCCACTCTCGGATCTTCCCTGCCCGGGCGGTCCAGTTTGGGACGAGGCGCTCGAAGCACTACGCGCCCTGGGATTGGTCGACGAGGAGCACGACCAGGGGCGCAGCCAGCAATAGGCCCGCCCACTGCGATTTGAACCGACGCAGGGGCGGCTCGCAGCCCAGCCTCATCGAGCGTGTGGTCCAGCCGATCCCGGAGATGTTCTCCGTGCGGTGCAGGCAAAGACGCTGTACGTCTCGAGAGGGCGCTGTACTTCCGAGCCGCCGTCGATCAGCGGCTCATTACGGCGGTGGTCGATGACGGATGTGTCCTGGATGTGCATGTCGCAAAGAGCAACGCGGGGCAGGCTTTCAGTGTCGGCACCGCGTACCGTGACCAGTTGGGGGCACATCCAGGATGCATACGGCGTCGACGATGGCGTCAGCGAAGGTCCGTCGACACGCAGCTGACGGTTCCGTTGCCTCCTGGCTGTGATCGGCCACGAACCAGTGCTGTTCGTTCGGCCAAGGGCTGGTCCCATGGCTCGCGCAGGCCCGTATCCATGTCTGCGTCCTGGGGTCCCATGACCAGCCGGTCGATGCTCGCGGGCAGGGGGGCCGGAGGTGGCACGCCTGTCCTGGCGCCGGGGCTGGCGCTTGGGGCTGAAGGGCGTGTTTGATCGTGTCCTCGTCTGGTTGATGGGCGATGAGCATCGCCTCGATCAGGCGTATCAGGCGGGGCACGTCGTCGCGGGCCAGTAGGAGGGTCGTACGGTCCGGGTAGGACATCTGTGCGTGCCGGGCGCGAACTTCAGCAAGATATGTCTGGAGCGGGAGATCGAACAGCGGTGTGGCGGTGTTCTGGTCGGGTTCCCGAGCAGCCATGAGCGTCACACCTTCTTGGGTTGGCGCTGGCTGGCTGATCTTGGGATGGGCGTGGGCGAGATGCACTTGCGTCTCGTACGAGGCCCAGCTGTCGAGACGGCCCTGAACCCCTGCCAACATCCGGGCAGTGCGGCGGCGATGGACGTCGCGAGCTGCACGGTCTCGTTGAGGTAGCTGTAGGAGGTGACTCCACGCATGGCAGTTCCCTTTGGCTGCGTGTCCGGATGAGGGGTCGGCTGGGACGCTGTGGCGCGGCGCCACGAGCGCGCACAGCGTGCGTGGGCGCAGCATGGACCCCAAAGCCGCGCCTAGTGATCAGTGGAGGTTGCGGGCGGACTGGCTTGGCTGAGGTCCACCAACACGCGTTCGCCGCTGCCTGTGTTGATCACGGTTAGGAGGTGGATGGTTGGCATGAGGGCTGGAAGGTCGTCCAGCGCCTACTGTGCGGCCTCGTGAGGTGTGTCGGCATCTTGCTCGGCAATGGTGACAAGCACGTCGAATGCTGGCATGCGCATTCCTTCGATCGAGTGGGGATCTGTCGTTCGCGGGCGAGCTTTGTGCTGGCCCAGTCGGTGAAGGCCAATAAGAACGGCCCGGCCGCGCCCCGTGTGTGAGGTCGTGCCGTGCGCTGAAGCGGGTTCAGGAGACGATGTGGAAGGTGCTGCGTGCACGCCGAGCGCGGTACTCGGCGAACTCGGCGACCCACCTGTCGTAGCGGGCTCGGAACTCCCGATCGGCGGGGGTGTCGAAATCGGGGTACTGGATGTGCCGGGGCTGCATGTGCTCAGGGCAGGTGGTGCCGTCACCCGGAGGGTGCTGGTCCGCCCAGGCGAATCTGCAGGCGCATATGAGGCGGCCGTAGTCAGGGTCGTCCTCGGTGTGGATAGCGCGACCGGTCGGGGTGTAGCCGTAGCGAGGAATTTGCCGTTCAGCGGCGGTCTTCCACTGTTGGAACCCCTCCGGGTCGATCGCGGGATCCGGCCCATAGTGCAGCATCATTGCCACGTACAGGTCCCGGGCTGCGGCTAAATCGGCCATCCGATCGGTGTGGCTGCGGAGTGGCTTGCCGGGATCAAGGTCGGTGAGGATCTGGGCGATGCGGGCGTCCTGGAGGTCCTCAGCTTTCGGGCACCGCGCTGTTACGGAGAAGCACAGCGAGAACCGATGAGAGCTTCCCTGATAGCAGACTGTGCACCCACAGCTCAGGAAGCGCCAGCCGACCAGGTGGGTCAGAGCGAGTTCGTGCGTGGGCGGCGTCATCGACGCGCTGAGGCGATGGGTGGAGACCCCGAGCATCGCAGAGCTAGAGATGTCCCGGGCGGGCTCAGTCGATCTAGAAACAGCCATCGCGGTGCCCTTCAGCAGGTGGAGGGAGGTTAGGAGATGCGCTCGATGTGCGCCCAGATCACGTCCTCGACGGAATCGGCGTCGAAGCCGCGCTCGGCGCCGTGGTAGGTGATCTGGTATATCCCGGGCGTGACGTCCACAACGGTGTCGGACCAGTCGAGAGCGGAGCGGTCGCCGCCGCGCGTTTGCCAGTCCGAGTAGTCCGCCAGCGAGAATGCCCACAGGTCGGTGCAGATGTCCGCCAAGCTGGCGCTGTCGGGGAACCTCGGGTGTTCGTCCTCGGTGTAGCTGGGCGTGGCGATGACGTACGTGCCGTCACCGGTGGGGTACAGGCCCAGGCCGCAGTTGAGAGTGGAGCCGAAGGCGCAGCCGATCTTCCCCATCGCCTCGGCCGCCTGGGCCCTGCCGAGGGCGGTGTTAAGGCTGGCCATGCCGGTGCGGTCCAAGTTGTAGACGGGACGCAGATCATCGGAGACGAGGAGCTTCCCGGACGGTACCTGCAGTGTGATCGTGGCGGTGATGCCGTCCGGGTAGGGGCACGGGTCCTGCACGTGAACGGCATCCGCGGCGACTCGGAACCTTGGCCGGCGATCACAGATGGCGCAGGCGTACTCGACGCCGGTGACCAGCGGTTCCACGTTGTCGAGCAGGCGGAACACGTCTACCTCGTTGGTGCGCGGGAACACGTGGCCGTTAGGCATTAGGGGCAGTCTTTCGATGCTCACCAGGCGAGCGGCTCCTTCTATGATGTCCTTCGCTGTTGCCTGCGGAGGTCGCTTTCTTTCTGCATCTGTCCGAGCGTGCGGTTGCCCTGGCGACGTAGGGCGGCGGGAATCCGGTTCGCGGCCATGCCGACGGGGCTCGGGCCCAACACCGCCAGCAAGTCGGATTCCGCCTGCGAATGCCAGTTTGCCTCCGCGATTGCTGCTTCGTCGGGGAAGACGTCGGCGACCCGGTCGACGGTGGCATCGAGGACGCGGTCATGTTTGCCACCCAGCGAATACACCCAGAACAGATTGGGTGGTGGCTGCGGCTCGACCAGTCTTCGGAATCGCGCCACCTCCTTGGTGTAGGTGTAGAACCGCACGCCCGGACGATCGGAGATAATGCGCAGCCAGGCCAGCACGTAGGCGTCGCTGAACCAGTCTCCGGAGTCATGGATGCGAATCCAACGATCTTGGAAGCGGCGCGCGCCGAGTTCCGTCCGCATCACCTTCTCCCAGCCGTCCAAGTCCTCTACGACGAACGCGAGATTGGCCACGTGCCTGGCAAGCACATTGCTGAAGCGGTAGGCCCCGAATCGTGCGTAACAAATATCAGCGCACGCGTCCGCGGAAGGGCATGTGACCACTTTTCGGCCGGAGGGGAGCTCGGCGGACAAGGCGGGCAGCGTCCAGTTCCAGATGCCTTCCCGCCGTAGCTGCCCGTTCTGCGCGAGAAGTCGGCGTGGGCGTGCTGCAGCCCGTTGTCCCGGCAGCTCATCAAAGAGGGTGAACTGGTCGTCGCTGGCGGGCCCGGTCATGGCCCACATCTGATGAGGTGCTCAGGATGGCGCTGTGGCGCCAGACCTCCGGCAAGAAGCATCCCGCCATCGCTAGACGGCTGGATGCATTCCCACTGACGAGGGGTCGGCAGTTGGGTGCGGCAGCCGCGCTGGCTGGCCTGGGCCATACCTTTCTGGACTTCGCCGCGGTCTGAAAGAGAGGACAGTAACGACAGCATGGTGTGCCTCGGTGTGGCGACGTGAGGGATGATCATCAGAGGGTGGCGAGGGGCGCGGAGCTTCCGTAGGCGGGGTAGTCCAAGGCGACACGGCCGCATGGCACGCCGGCGTCCAAGGCGAGTTGGAAGCGCAGCACCCCGCTGACCTTTTGCTCGCGCACTCCGGCTGCGTCGAACGCGCGGACGAGCCAGTCCCGGACGTGCTCGCCTCGCCGCGGTGGTGAGGCTCCGTGCGCCTCCAGGCGGCGCTGTACGTACTGTCGGCCCGACTCGCCGTTCACGACCTTCGACAGGGCGCGCGGATCGAGCGCGGTGCCGTCCGGGAACAGCAGCATGGTCCGATTCCGGCTTCGACCAGTGTGCAGCATGTTCGTAGCCCGGTAGACCGTCCCGTAATGCCCGGGGTGGACTCGTTTGCCGTCGACGGAGTCGCGCGGTACCGGGTCGCAGAACGTCACTACGGCGCGAAACCCCAGTGTCCGTGCCATCTTCAAGGCCTGGCCGATGGCCCATGATTCAGCGTTCGAGTCGAGCTCGTCGGCCAGCACTACGCGGCCGATACATGTCGACTCAGAGTTCGGGCGGAGCGTCGGCCAGGCACTAGTGAGGACAGCGTCGCTGGCTGCGTTCGACAAGACGATGACGCCCCGCAGATATCCGGCCTGGTCAAGGATGCCGAAGGCCACCTTGCAGGCGACGAAGGTGTGCAGGTAGTGGTGCTGTTCGACGTACTTCTTGGCGTCGCTGTAGGCAATGCGGCGTACCTCGTACCGGCTCTTGTCGAAGCCGCCGCGGCGCCGCCGCCGCCAGGTGTCCGCGGCGCGGCGCTCGTCTCGGCTGGTGAGGCCGGGCTGCCAGACGGCTGTGCCGGCGTTCCATCGCTGGCACCATCGGCCGTCGGGAAAGGCGATCTCATCGAGAGTTGGTTGGAAAACATGGGAGGTGCGACGGCGGCTCATGGGTCGCCTGCCCGTTGCAAGCTGGCCACGCGAGTCGCGTGCCCTGAAAATGTGTGGCGGAGGTAGGTCAGGATGTCTCTCCGGAAGATGTGGAGGCCCGCGGTTCCACCCACGTCCATCGCACCTCGTCGTATCCGAGTGAGAAGGCCCAGCAGGTGAAGCAGGCTTTGCCGTGCTGGGTGCCGGGACCGGGTGGTACGGCGAGGTGTTCACGGATGCCGGTCAGCCACGGACGGGGCCCTTCTTCAGCAGCGGCAAGGAGTTCGGCGAGGTCCGGAAGGACGTTGAATGCCTCCTGGTGGAAGCGGGCGTTGTCCTAAGGCGGTCGGACCGGTTCAACCGCGCTGATGCCGGTACTCGTGCTCGCGGGCTGCAGTCCACGCTTCGGCAAGATCGGTAACCGAGGCGGCGACCTGGTCACCGTCGATCCCGCAGGTGACGCTGACCGGGATGCTGAACCGGTAGCCGGCCGACTCGTTTTGCTCGAATGGGGGCAGGCGCCCCGCTTGCGCGAGCGCGTCCATGTGGTCGATTCGCATGCACGCAGGGTTTCCCTGGCCATCCACAGGAACTATCGCAGCGACCGGGCGGCCATCGATGGTCAGACGGGTTATGACATCGCCATCGGCGGCGACCCTGGCAGCCGCGCATGCGGCGCGTCCGATCACGGGCATGGAACGGGCGCTGCCCGTCTCGATGCGGCGAGGGTCGGCAGGGCGCTCCATAAGTTCTAGAGCGCCCGGGCCGCGTTCAGCCAGGTAGTCCGCCAGGGCATCGTTGCTGTCCTGGCTGGCGATGTAGTCGGTCAGCACCTGGAGAAGCGTGCTGTCGTCCCATCCGTAGCGGTCCTGTGCCGCGGAGATCAGTTGTCCGATGCTTGTGCCGGTGAGGACAGGAGACTCGGGCTCCTGTTTGTCATCCATGTGATCGCCTGGCTCTTCGTCGGCGGTGTTGAGCCGGCCGCAGTCGTAGCAGTGGAACGTTTCTGCCGTGCGCTGCCACTGGCCGTTCTCGTTCCAAATAGTCCAAATGTGCGAGCGGCCGGAAGCGCGCGAGTTCGGCCAGCCGTCCCGGCAGTTCCGGTCATTGGGCTAGGGGTTTGCTGCTTCCCTGCACGCCTCTGGCACCTTGTTCATTACTCGGTGCCCTCGTACTGGCCGCTCCGTCCGGTAACGGGGGTGAGGGTCAGGAACGGCTCGTCCGGCTTCTGGCTCACCCCGCCGCCGCAGAGCCGGATCACGCCGTCAGCATCAATCGAGACCTGCGCCGCCTTCGGCCACTCGATTGGCGACTCGCGTCCGCCAGCGGCCTGCGCCATGTAGAAGCGGTTGCTGGTAACGCGGGTGACGGCCCTGCGAGTCGTGCCGTAAGCGGGGTGGTCGGTGCGGGTGATGTAGTGGTTGGTGACGTCGTAGACCTGGCCCGGCTGGACCCGGCGCTTGATCTCCGCGAGCGTCATCTGGGCGTCCCTTCGTGTGTAGAGGTGCACATTGGTTCTCTGGCCGCGACGCGGTCGGAGGTCATGCCGGTTGATCTCAGGAAGTGTGGTGACTATCCCACCGGTTCCACCGCTGGCGCAGCTGGCGGCAGCCCTCGAGCGGGACGCGGCGGGCTTGGCATCAAGCACCGGACGCGCCCGTCTGAGGCTGGCCGGCCTGCTCACGGTGGGAACGCACCGCAAGAAGCATGCTGGCTGCGACGGCCTCGATGTCGTGGATCAGCTCTGAGGTCAGCTCGGTCTCCCACACGGTTTCATGGTGGGTTTTGTCAGCGCGGCGGGGCACATAGTATGCGCCTGCGAGTCCGGTGATCTTGTCCTGGTCGGTGCCGGCCCTATGGTCGATCGCGACGCCGACCGTGTAGCCGCTCCCGTAGCGGTCCTCGTTCTCCCCGAACAGCCATGGGAAGTAGGGGTGGCTGAAGTCGGCGCGGAGGCCCGGGATGGCTCGTACGCTGTTTCGGATCGCCGTGCGGAACGCCTCGGCGGTGATGCTCTTCAGGTCCTCGATGTCGAGTGGGCTGGTGGGGCGGCTCATGGGTCCGGTCTCTCGAGACTATGAGTGAAGGCGGGTGAGGTGGCAGACCGCCAAGGGCCGAACGGGCTGTTCAGGTGTGGTTCCGGCGGCATGCTCAGGGGGCGTGCGGGGCGCAGCGTGGCCCGCACGCGTAGGGGCGGGTGGGGGTGACCCCGCAGGGCCCTGGTCCCCAGCCGCACGGGCCCGTCAGCGGGGTGGCCGGGCGCGGCGGCGACGTAGTGACTGGCGGTGGGCCCGCGGGCGGCGGTGGCGCTCCTTCGGCGCGTCCTGAGCATCGGCAGCCGGGCTGCGTGCAGTGGCCAGACGCTTCCCGCCAGATCTGGTCGAAGATGCGGAGCCCCTGCGACCATTGGGTGTAGGTGCCGCGGCCGCCGGTGTGGCTGCCGTTGTCGTGCCCGCATCGGCCGCAGGGACGCTGCAGGTCAGCGGTTCCGGGTTCGGGCCACAGCGCGGGTCTTCTACCGCGTGAGGGGGTTCGTCGTCTCCCGGTCACCGTTGACGATCATCCGATTTCTTCGCGCTGGTCATAGGCGTTGGCGCGGTCTGGGCAGGGCGTGGGCCGGGTGGCGGGGTGGTTCAGGGACAGCCGCGCTCGCGCAGCGGACTGGAGGTGTGTGCGAGACCTTGCCACGTGTTCTCCGGTGGGGTGGTCCACCCGCCGCTCGGGTGGACCACCGGGTATTGCGTCAGTCGTGCTCGTATCCTGTGACCCGGATGGCGTACGGCGTGATCTCGACGGCGGCGTGGTCCCCGAAGGCCTCCAGCAGCACGTCGTCGAAGTGCCCGCCGCCGATCGCGTTCGACAGGGCGAGACAGCGGTCGTAGCGGGCTTCGTCGGGGCCCTCGTACGGCAGTTCCCGATAGGTGCGGGTCTCGCTGTTCCATATCCGGCGGCGTTGGCCGAGCGAGGGATTCTCACCGACCTCGAGCTCGTACAGGTATTCCTCGAGTTCGTCTACGTCTTCGACCTGCCGGTTTTGAGTGGTTCGAACCCACAGCGACCCGACGCCGAAGACGCACTCGTCTCCGTCGTTGAAGTACGGCGTGTACTGATGCCACCCGAAGGAGACGATCGAGGGGTCGTCGAGAAGCGCCTGCAGCAGCGGCTGCAGCTCCTCCAGCGGCTTCTGGGGCGTCCTGGAGCGGCTGCAGATGTCGCCTTCGACGGGAATACCGAGGAAGTTCTTAGCGGGGCTGCTTATGGGGCAGTCCTTTCCTGAGAGGGGGTGAGGTTGAGGACGGACAGCGGTCTGTCGCTGGTTTTCGGGCCGCTCATCCACGGCTTGATCGGCATGCCGTCGAAGTAATCCGTGGGCGAGGGAAGCCAGCCGAGGTCCTCGATGATGTGGCGCTCTGCGATCTCCCGGACGGGGATCTCCTTGCCGCAGACGGTGATCGTGACGCCGAACACCTTCTGACACAGCCACACGCCGAGGGTGTGGTGGTACATCGCCCGGTGTCGGACGTCTCCGACCACTTGCTTGCTGGAATCAAGGAACTCGTGGACGGGGAGGTAGTCGGCTGGCCGGCCTCCCCAGCGACGAGCGGAGGCCTTGGCGTGAAAGTAGGAGTTCAGGAGCCCACCTGGGTGAGGATGTGATGTCCGGCTTCGCCCATGCCAGCCGAACCGACCGTGAGCTCACATTGGGAGGACTGGCTCGGAGGCGGCACGGGGACCGGCTGGGCGGCGCGGGCCGAACGTTTGACGGGTTTGGCTGGACGGGTGCTCTGGCCACTGCTGGGGTCTGCGTATCGGCAGGTGACCCACTCGCTGTGATGTTGGCCGGTGCACTCGATCGTGGTGAGCACGCGGTTCTTGTTCGCGAGTTTGTCGCGAACCCATGTCTCGTGATCGTCGATGTGCGTCTTCTCCAGCGCTTCGTAGTGCTGGAGACGGTCGCCGAAGATGTCCTTGTCCGGAAATGCCTGTTTCCACATGCGGATGTACAAGCCGATGGCCGACTTCCTCAGCGTCGTGGCCTTGAAGGCATCGATCATTGCGCAGACCGCCTCGGCCGCGGTGCCGGGCCGGGTGTCCTCGCCGGCGATTACTCGGCTGAGCAGTTCGCGGCAGTGTGCTCGGTAGACGAATTCGGTGGTCATCCGGCGACGGGTGGCGCGGGAGTACTGCGGCTTGAGTAGGGAGAAGGCGTGGAAGAGAGCGTCTGCTTGCGCGGGGTGGCGTCTGCTGGCGGCGGCGATCTCCTCTTCTGCCCAATCGATCTGTTCGAGGCTGTCGTCGAGGTCGGATGCGGTGGCACTTAGAGCGTGTACGAAGTTCGGATCTTTAGGCTGGCCGGAGGCTTCGGATCCATAAGACGGCTCCGCGTAGGTGCAGGCCGGCCAGATAGCTGTCGGGCGTCTTGTCGAACCGGAAGGCCAGCCCACGCCACTCCTTCATCCGATTGACGCACCGTTCCACCGTGTTGCGCTCCTTGTAGAGCTCGGCATCATGACCGACCGGTCGGCCACCGCGGGAGCCGCGCTTCTTGCGGTTGGCCGCCTGGTCAGCCTTCTCCGGGATGACCGTCTTGATCCCGCGTCGGCGCAGGTAGGCGCGATTGCCGCGGGAGGAGTACGCCTTGTCGGCGGCCACCGCGCCCGGCCTGGTGCGCGGACGACCCACCGGCAGACGGATCCTGATGCGCTCCAGCACGGCGCGAAACTGCGGACTGTCTCCGGACTGACCGGCAGTGAGGACAAAGGACAGCGGACGGCATCGCCGGTCGGCCGCCAGATGCACCTTGCTGGTCAGACCGCCCCGCGAGCGGCCCAGCTTGGCCGCCTTCAGCCGGAACCGGTGCCGACGACGTACCCAACGTCGCCCGTCCCCGTCCCCGTTGCCACGCCCGTCGTCGCACGGGTCGCCGTCGCAGGCGTTTTGCCCCTTTGGCGCAGCCCCTTTTCCCGTTCGGCGGCCTCTTGCAGCGCTGCGGTCAGCTCGCCGTCCAAGACCATCCCGGCGGCATGATGGTGGGCGCGGGCGGTGGTGGAATCCACGCTGACCAGGTCGAGGTCGGCCTGCCCACGGGCCGCGGCTTCAGCGATCATCGCCTGCATCAGCTGCTCGAACACGCCGTTCAGCGCCCAGGAGCGGAACCGGTCGTAGGCGGTGGACCACGGCCCGTACTCAATGGGCAGGTCCCGCCACGGGCTGCCAGTACGAAACCGCCACATCACCGCATTGAACTGCTGCCGAAGGTCCGGAATCGGGCCCCGCTCACCCAGCGGCAAGTGAGGCTCGATCAAGGACCACTCCTCGTCGGTGAGGTCTCCACGCGCCATGTCGATGGCCTACCAGGATTGCCAACCGTGTCGCAGGCAATCCCTGTGATTTCAACTCCGTACAGGCTCTAGGAGGGGGTGGAGTTCCTCGGGACTGGACTTCAGGAGATCGGACAGCTTCTTCGCTGAGTTGCTGCTGATAGATGCTCCGTTCGTGCTGGGCGGCATGAGGCGGGGGAGAGGGAGGAGGTCTGGTGGGATACGCGGCCGGGCCGCGGCGTCGGCAGGTTTACGCCGACGGCCGGCGCGTCCCGGTTCGGCACAGGCGGCACCACGTGTCGCGCACCCATGAGGTGCAGTCCCAGCGATGTGTTCCGTGGTGGGTCAACAGGTGCAGCTGGAAGGCGTTGAGGGCACCGCGCTGGTGCAAGGCGCTCACGTCGGGGTCCGTTGGGGTGGAATGCGGCAGGTGGCACTCGACGTAGGCGTTACCGATCGCCCCCCAGCGCGGCCCTGCACCGACGAGCACGCCGGCGACGCGGAACTCCACCTGCGTGGCGCCGATCGTGACCTCGATACCGTCGATGGGCTCGTGGCAGCTCGACATGTGGCCCGGGCACGGTGCCGCCAAGCGCCCTGGCCAACCCCGGTGTGCGTTGATCGTGTCGATCGTCGTGACGACGCTCTCGGGCGTCTGGTCAAGGATGTGTGGAATCGATGACGTCATGACGGTTTCCGTTCGGGCGTGAACTGGGCGCGGCCGCAGACTTGCGATGGCACGGCCGCGCCGTGTGAACGTCAGCTGGAGCGCGGTGACGAGCCGGGCTCGGGTGTCCCACCTGTGCTCCGCTGGAAGAACCCCTGGTTGGAGCGGTACCAGGAGTTGTCACCGTCGTAGATGGTCAGCTCTTGCGGCATGTCTTCGGTTTGGATGTAGACGACCTGAAAGTGCGGGCGCGCCAGGGTCTCTCCGTGGACGACGAAGCCGCGCGGAGTCGGCGCTGCCTGGACGATGCGGAGCTCCCGCTCGCCGTACTCGTCAAACGTGATGGTCACGTGGGCTCCAGCGGCCGGGCGCACCTCATTACTCATCGGTGCCCCCTGACTTGGCCTTGTCGACCACCTCGCGAGCTGCGGCCAGGACTGCGGCCGCGGATGCCGCAGCGGCCAGGGTGCCGGACAGGTTCAGCGGGTCGACGTCATCTGCGGATCGGGCTTCCCGGTCGCCGGCGCGGGCGTCCTGCTGATCGCCGCCGTTCTCCTCATCGGCGAGGATCCCGGACTTGGTCAGGACCTCGTCCATGTAGGCCCGCTCGATCTGGCCCTGCCAGCAGGTGTGCTCGCTGACATGTTCGTCGTAACCGTCCAGGCGCCAGGCGATCAGGTCGTGCCACTCGTCATCGGTCAACGGCGCGGATCGGCCGTGGAACTCTTTCAGGCGGCTGTCGAACAGTTGCCGGTCCAGATAGTTGACCGCGACGTTGGCGTAGCGGGCCAAGGCCAGAACGGCGGCGGTGCCGTCGCCGTCGTGCCGGCGGACCAGCTCCGCGTGCACCGTGTCGACGTGGTCATGTGCGTGCGGCGTCGATGACGTCAGGTCGGCCTCCACTTCGAGGGGCTGGGCTCGGCGTGGCCCGGCCCTGCGATGTCGGGTCACGGCCGGCTACTGGGCGGAGCCGCTCCATGCGGATCAGTCAGACCTTGCAACTCAGTCGATCTTGATGAACCAGTGGGCGATGTCGTCAGCGAGCCAATACGACGTCGAGCAGCTTGAGCTGCCGGGATGCTCCAGGGTGACCCAGGTCCCTGCCGTGCCGTTCCGGGAGGTGTCCTTGATCTCGGTGACCCAGCCGATCGAGCCGCAGTCGCTGGCGGAGGCGTTCTTCATCAGCTGGTTGCCGATGCTGAGCGGAACCGTGATGCGCTCGCCGTCCCACGGCATGTATTCGACCTTGACGGTGGGGACGCCCGGCGTCTCCTCGCTGGCCCGCTCGCGCAGAATCCGCAGGATCTCGGCGCGGATCTTGGGGTATAGCGCACGCGACGGCGGTCGGGCGCACCGGGAGAACCGCCTGGCCAGCATGTCGTCGTCGGGCTCGGGGTGGCTGTGTCGTTCCGGGGTCTCGGCCAGGAACCTGGCGGCGAACCGGGTGACTCGCTGAGCCGTTCTGGCGGCGTCGCGCGGTGTGACGGGGACCGGGGCGGCCAGACGGTTGAGAGCGTCGCTGGCGACGAGGGACGTACGGCCGTCGTCCCACAGGACCGCCTGCAGCGCGTCGTGCGGGCCGGCCTGAATGCCGTACGTGGTTCCGGCGACGTCACCCTCGGCGCTGCGTAGCGCGACCCGGGTGCCGTCGGCGTAGAAGGTGCGGGCGGGCGCGGAAGCCGAGGCGGGGTAGGTCAGGTCGTCGAGGAGCGGCAAAACGCTCATGTGGTGAGCTGTTCCTTTCCTGGCGGCTGGGCGAGAGCCGCCGGCGTTGGGCGCCTGGGGTCAGTGCTGGGCGGCCAGGGCTACGAAGGTGGTGGGATCCCCGGCCGCCGGGTCGGGGTCTTCGGCTTGGGTGATGTGGCCGGTGAGCGGCTGGTATCCGTCCGCGCTGACCGGCGCGGTGACCCACACCTGCAGGTGCTGAGGGAACTGCTGCAGCCGCTGGATGAGTTCTCCGACCGTGACGCGCTCGGCCGCGGCGGGGTTGGCGTGTACCTGCAGGACACGGGTGACCAGCGCGATGCCGGGGCTCAGGAGGTCGATGATGTTGAGCGCGAGGCCGCTCTCGTGTTCCTCCCGCTCGGTGTAGGCGTCGATCGCTGAGGCGAGCTCGGCTGCGAAGTGGAACAGTTGAACGGTCCGGAGCGGATCACGGCTGGCGATCGCCCGGGCTACGTCCAGGGCGAGACCGGCGAGGTTCGGAGCGATCGTCTTGATGTCGGCGCTGAGGGCATGCCCGGCGCTGACATTGAGGTCGGCGCCAGCTGGATGCTCGAGGTTCCACGCAGGGGTGAGGCTGTCGATGGCGCCGGACAGCGTGGCAGCACGCCCGCTGAACGGATCCTGCGCGAGGAGGGTGCGGCTGCTGGCCGGTTGTGGATCAACCGATGGACAGGGGTGTGCGGCCGTTTGAGCGCCTGCTTCAGGTTGAGGGAGCTCGTCTTGTTCGCCGCGGCGGATGGCGGCCACGATGGTGGCGATGGCGTCTGGGATGCTCGAGGTGCCGATGGCCGCATCAAGCGCCTCGACGTCGCCGGGGGACAGCGGTCCCGCCCACTTCTCCAACTGTTCGTACGTCAAGGTGATCCCGGTGGGCGGCGCAGATGCGGAGGCAGGTCCGGTTCGGCGATCGGCGCCCACCAGTCCTGCGACATGTCCACGATCTCGTCGAAGGTTCTGTCGCCCAGGTCGGTGCGGGTGAAGCAGTAGCCGATTGTGTGATGTTCCTGATTGGCGCTGATATGCAGGCCGGCGTTATAGCGCCGGCGAGCCTCGTGCGTCGCGATGCGTTCGATGGGGCCGGTCCAGGCCATGATCAGCTCCTGGTGTGGGTCGTGTGCGAGTTCCGCGGGGACACTGCGATGAGGGCAGGTGGGTGGCCAGCAGAGGTGAGGCAGCGCTCGCCGCTGGCGGGTTGTCCCGGTCCGCGCCGGGCGACTGCTCAGGACGGCGACGGGTGCTGGGCTTGGCCGCCGGTACGGCGGGTGAGTCATCTCGCCGTACGGGTGGCGCGACACCCCGCACCTGCAGGTGAGGCGGTTAGGTCGGCGGGTGGCCGCGGGCTTCACTTTCGAGGCGCAGACGAAAGCTTGGCCACACGTTTGGGCCGGGTCTGTTCAGCGACTCGGCGTCCAGTCGCTCAGCTTGCTCGGCAGCTGCCAACGCCTGGGCGAGCTCGCCACGACAGGCGGCGGTCTTGGCTTGCGCGATGAGGTCGCCGATCTGGCGGTCATGTGCCTGGTAGCGGCGGCGTTCATCCTCCTGATGGTCAAGTTCTCGCTCGAGGGCAAGGTGCTGCTGGTAGGCGTGATCAGCGAGGTTGATGGCACGGATCACCGTACGGACGGCCGGCCACCGGGCGGCCAGATCCGGGTGGCCCCAGGCGATGTCGGGAGCGGCCTGTTTCAGCGCCTCGGCGTAGGCTTCGGCGTGTTTCACCTGCCAGAAGGTGCGGCCTTCAGCGAGGTTGAGGCCGCTTCCCGGATCGGCGACCGTCCAGGGCCGGTTGTAGTAGTTCGGGCCGGTGCGATGCAGCAGGAACCTGCCGTGCTCTGCCAGGGCGCTGCTTTCGGGGTGCCAGGAGCAGGCGTTGCGTACGTCACGGGCCTGCTCGGCATAACGTGCGTCGTCGGCGTAGTCGCCGCCGACTTTCAGATGGTTGAGGATCTGCTCGATGTCGCCGAACCGAACCAGACGCAACGGCATGGCCCGCACGATGGGTGGCCGCGCCCCGAGGTGGTCGTTGCCGATGAGTTGTTCGGCCAGTTGCTGCCACGGCTTGGTCTGTTCGCTCGGCAGCGGCCAGCCGTCGGCGCTGCATCGGTGGGCGCGTGCCTCGGCGTAGTCGAGCGCGCCGCGTAGTTCCTCTCCGGACAGGCGGGGCGCCCGGGACCCGACAGCTGCGCGGGCGGCTTCGATCCCCGACCGGTAGTCGTAGCCGGGGTCGGGCAGCTGGTGAGTTCGCCGGGCGCACCCGACGACGGCCAAGCGCACGGCATCGCTGGCGGCAAGATCTGCGCCGGTCTCTGTGCTGCGATCCGCGCGCCCACGGACGCAGACAGCAACCTGATCGAGGATCTCCGGGGCGCTGTCGGCCGGAACGGCCAGCGCGATCTGCTTCCAGAGTCCGTCCAGGACATGGTCCTCGTACCGATGCAGCAGCGAGACGAAGACAGCAGCGGCCGCTGCTGGGATACCGAAACCGAAGGCCGCCTCACGAACGAGTGCGCCCAGGAGGGCACGGCGTCGGTGCGGCACGTCGACAGATGGCGGCACAACCCCGGGTAGCGAGAGGTTATGCGCTCCTATCCGGCGGATGGTGCTATTCCTCATAGGCCAGGAGCGCGGCCAGGACTTCCTCACACATGCGGCCGCCCGCATCGTTCCAGTTCATCAGCCATTTCTGCGCTGACAAATTGTCCTGCTCATCGCGGCCGAGCTTCTCAGCGAGCACGTCGAGAGTGCGGTCCACCGCCCTGTAGCGGGCTGCAGCGGCCGGGTCGGCGTGCTGGACGCGGGCGCGGGCGCCCGGCATCATCGCCTCGGGCGGAAGGCCCGCGGCCCGGGAGATGGCCTCGACGAGGCACACCTTGCCCTGATGGGGCGGGCCATGACTACTGACGTAGTGCATTTGGGTCCAGCCGAGGCGACGCAGGATGCCGTGAGCCTCGCGGCAGATGTCCTCCGGCTCGAGCTCGGGTGCGGCGCTCTGCGGGGAGGGCCACGCCATGATCAACCTTCTTTCGTGTGTGGGTGGTGAACGCGAGGGTTCAGGACGGGCAGGCGCCGGATCATCGGCCGCCGCCCGGCCGGCCAGGCAGCCAGCTGGGCCCGTGCTTGTCGTGTCGTCACGGAGCGCGTTCGCTGCCCGCCACCTCGCCGTCGAGTGCGGCGGCTCTGATCACCTGCGGCGGCGCCGCCCAGAGCCTTGGCGGCGTTCCAGGTCGCTCCGCAACTGGTCGCGGACGGCCGCCCACCTGCTGGCCCGTTCGTCCTTGTCGGGCAATGCTGAGGCCAGATAGTCGGCCCACGCTGCGCAGGTGCCGTCGGCGTAGTCGATGGCCCCTCGCAGCTGCGCCACGCCGAGAGAGGCGACGTCGACGGTCTCGCCGTCACGCATCTGCCGCGCGATGCCCGCGCCGGCCACGTAGTCCGGAGGCGGATCGGGCAGCCCACGCCGCCGCCGCTCCGCGGCGATGGCCCCCACTTCGATGACGCCTTCCGCAAAGACCAAGGTGTCTTTGCCGGATGGTGTGCCGATCCGGAGCTTGCGGATCTCCGCGACTGCTTGTGGCCGTATGTCCAAGGCCGCGCGGGCGGCGAAGGCCAGCCGGTTCAGCTCGGGCTCGGGAATCTTCCACAGCTCGCGGAAGCGGACACGGGCGTCCCTGGCGATGTAGGAGGCGAACAGTCCGTCCAGTTGAGCCGCCATCCCCTCAACAGCCTCAGACTGGAACCCGAACATGCGCCCGGCCTGGGTGATGCTCTCCCGGGTGGGGGCCGCATGCTCCATCACCTCGTCCCGCTTGAACAGCACCCGGCGCTCGAACTCGGAGCCGCGCCAGACATCAGTCGCCAGCGGGCCTTCGCGGCCGTCGGTGGTGCGCCAGGTCGCTCCCGGCTCGAACGCCCAGTCGATGCCCAGGCTTCCGCTCCATTCACTGGCCTTGTTGAACTTCGGCGGGGCCTTGAGCGTGCCGCGAATGATGACGCTGGTGTACTGCTCGCTCGGCGGGTCGGACCCGCCGAGCAGGGCGCCGTTCGTCCAGCCCTTCAGGCCGCGCCGGCTGTCGCTGATGTGGGAGTCCAGCTCGATCTGGTCTCCGGCAACCAGCTCCTGGGCGTCGCCGATCCGGTGGCCGCCCTCGGCCGCCCGCCGCTGGAACGCCGCCTTCGCTTCCCGGCTCTTGCGCTGCTCTCGTGCCATCTCCGCGATGGGCGTCTGGTCGCGGCCGTGGTCGATGTCGTGCTGGCCCATGACGTCGATCACGACATGTCGCCAGGTCAGGCCATCGGCGCTACGCCAGTCCTTCACGGCGTTCTGAAGGTCAGCGGACGCCCAGGCAGGCGGGTTGCCGTCACCGTCTCGTATCGCTTCGAGCTTGGCGGCGATCTCCAGCGCTTCCCTCTTCGTCCGCAACTTCAGGTACTGCGCGGTCACCGTCAACGCGGCGGCAGGCGCCAGCACCACCCAGGTTCCCTTGGACTTGAACAGTGCCAGCTGGCCCGACGGCGTCAGCGCCAGCGTCTTGTTCTCGGCCAGCCGCTCGAGGAACTCGCGCCGGTCGGCGTCAGCGTCCAACGATGACCGGCGCAGGTGCTCCCGAAGCTCATTCACACTGCCGAACACACGAAACCTCCACGTCGATGGACTCGTCATCAGGGGGCGGCGGCTCCTGGCCGGGCAGCGGCATACCCCCGCCCGCGCGCCGCCGCCGTTCGGTCAGCACGTCCAGGACCTCATCGAGCGGGTAGAGGCCGGTCAGCCAGTGATCCGGGTGATCCCAGAACTCCTGCGCCCGCGTCTTCAGCAGGTCGCCCACGTCGATCGCGTCCGTACAGGAGGCGAAGTCCACACGCGGCACCAGCGCCTGCCCGCTCGCGGACAAGTGCAGATTCCATCTGCCGTTGTCGCTTCGCCGTGTTGCGATGAACGAGCCGCCGCCCGCCAGCGCGGCTTCGTCGAGTTCGTCTGCCAGCGCGCGGGCGCGGTCGCTGGCCCGGCTGTACGACAGGACCGCGGGCGAGTCGCCGCCGGCGGCCAGATGCTGACGCACCTGCTCCACGCTGTGGAAGCGATGGCCCGTCGGGTGACCGCCGTGCGGCAGGGCTGCCCGCCACCTCAGGTAGGCGTCGCGGCCGACGGCTCGTAACCGTCCGGCGAATGTGTGCGCGCCCGGCTCACCCGGATCGTTCAGCGACCGTCGCCGCTTGTGGGTGGCGTCCCAGAGGGAGGCGGCGAACCGGTCGAAGGCGGCGATGACCTCGTGCGGGTCGGAGTCGCCGTCGATGGCATCGGCCAGGTCGGTGGCTGCTTGCTTGATCCAGGCGCGGCCCTCCTGCAGCCGGCACCGATCGCGCACCGGCCTCCACGGGGTGCCCTGGGCGATCTTGCGTAGCCGGGCCACGGCCTGGGCCAGGTCAGGATCGCGCACTGTGGGGGAAGGCAGATCTGCGGCGGCTCTGCGTTCGTTCCGCGGGCAGGGGCCGCCCTCGCGAGCTTCCCGCGGAACCGGTGCCAGGGTAGGTTGCGGCGTCACTCGGCATCGGCCTTGTCCGCCTCGGCGGGCTCATGCCGCTCATCTCGGCGGATCGCGGCCACGATGGTGGCGACCGCGTCAGGGATGCTCGAGTTCGCCATCGCCTCGTGCAGCGTCTCCAGCTCGTCGGTGGTGAGCGGTCCCGCCCAGCTCTCCAGCTGCTCTCGCGTCAAGACGATGCCGGCACGGTCGCGCAGATGCGGCGGAAGGTCCACCGCGGCGATCGGCGCCCACCAGAACAGCACGCTGGGCCGCCGCGTGTCCCTCGAGATGTCCATGATCTCGTCGAAGGGCTTATGGCTCATGTCGTCGCGGGTGAAGCAGCAGCCGACCGTGTAGCGGTCGTTGCGATCATGGTTGACGCCGATGTGCAGCCCGGCGTCATAGCGCCGGCGGGCCTCCCGCAGCGGGATGCGTTCGAGTGGGCCAGTCCAGGCCATGATCACTCCTGGTGTCGAGGATGTCAGAGGTGCCAGCGGGTGAAGCAGGCCCGCTGGCGGCTTTGTCATTCGCCGTTTTCCAGGTCACGCCTGGCGTAGTTGTGCTCGCCGTCATGCCAGGCGAGGGTCGCGGCGCTGACTCCGGTAGGCGGGCCGATCCAGCTGGCCGGCAGTCCCGGGAAGTGCGGGGTGTCCGGGTCGTCGGGGCGGCCGTTGAGCCACAGCCACAGGTCGCCCGCGAGCTCGCGCAGGTGGCCGTCGTCACCTTCGACGTAGAAGTTGGACTCGCCGCCGCAGCTCCAGCGGTCGCGCTCGTTCCACACGCACACCACGCGGACGCCGGTCGCCTGGCTGATCCGGCCGAGGATGTCGTTGACGCGGTCGTCGTCGTAGCCGTCGGCCATGCGGCAGCGCAACGTGCCGAGGGCGTGGCCGGGGCGGGGCTCCTCGGGCTCGCAGCGGACGAGCAGGTCTCGGGCTCCGTCCTCGCCGCACGACTCGATCATGAAGCTGACCTGGTCGTGCAGGCCTCCGTTGTTGGTGTCCGGGGCCGGCTCGCTGGCCAGGTCGTGCACGGAGTCGTCGAGATCTTCAGAGGTGATGCCGGCCTGTTCGGCCCAATCGACGAATGCCTGCACCGTGGCCGGGCTGATGATGCCGGTCAGGATGTCCAGCGCCCGGGTTAGGTCGAGCCACCGATCGCCGCACTCGATGATCTTGCCTGTGGTGGGGTGGACGTCGGTCGTGAACGGCTCCCACACGGCCCGGTTGCTCCACTTCAGGTTGGAGCAGTAGGGCTCGGTCGTCTCGTTGAGGGGCCACGGAGATTCCGGACAGCCGTCTTATGGGCGTAGCCTATGCGGCTGCTTGGATTGAAAGGGACTCGTTGAGCACTTCCAGGGGTGGCCGGTAGCCGAGCGCCGAGTGCAGGCGCCGGTGGTTGTAGAACCCTTCGATGTAACGGATGACCTGCCGTTTCGCTTTGGCCCGGGTGGTGAAGACGAAGCGGTGTAGCCATTCGTTCTTGATCGCGGAGAAGAACGACTCGGCCATCGCGTTGTCGTAGCAGACCCCGGTGCGGCCGACCGAGCGGCGGATCCGCAAGCCGGTCAGGAAGCGGCCGAACTCATCACTGGTGTAGTTCGAGCCGCGGTCGGTGTGGAACACGGCGCCGGGCTGCAGCAGGCTGGTGCCGGCGGCCATCCGGATTGCGTCCTTGACCAGCTCGGTGCGGTAGTGATCGGCCATCGCCCAGCCCAGCACCGCCTTGCTGTGGCAGTCGATCACCGTGGCCAGGTAGAGGAAGCCCTCCCAGGTGCGCACGTAGGTGATGTCGCCGACCAGCTTGGTGCCCGGCCGTTCGGCGGTGAAGTCACGGCCGACCAGATCGGGGATGCCGCGAAAGTCGCCCTGCACGGTGGTGGCCGGACGGAACGCCCGCACCTGAGCCGGGACCAGGCCCTGCTCCCGCATCAGGGCGCGGACCAACTCGGCCGAGCAGTGCTCACCGCGACGAGCCAGGGCGGCGTGCACCCGCCGGTAGCCGTAGGTCTCGTGCGAGCCGGCGAAGATCTCGGCGACCAGCGCGGCCAGCAG
The DNA here is from genome assembly GCF_044466425.1 of Nonomuraea sp. NPDC049400. Classification (NCBI taxonomy): domain Bacteria; kingdom Bacillati; phylum Actinomycetota; class Actinomycetes; order Streptosporangiales; family Streptosporangiaceae; genus Nonomuraea; species Nonomuraea sp. NPDC049400. Next base: position 5,270 of record NZ_JBITMP010000050.1, on the reverse strand, counting down.
CGCACGGCGTTGCGCGGTGGCCGAGGCCGGCCGCTCACGCCACTCGTAGAAGCCCGAGCGGGACACGCCCAGCCAGGCGCACATCTTCACGATCGAATGACAGGCCTTCTCCGCGTCGATCAGCTCGTACTTGGCGAGCGTCATCGAGTCTCGGACGCGAAGAAGGCGGCCGCTTTTTTCAAGAAGATCAACTTCTCGCGCAGCTCGGCGTTCTCCCGCTCCAACTCCCGGATCCGCGCCCGCTCCGGCCCCGAGACCGGCGGCCGCTCCTCCTGCGCGCTCGCGATCCGATGCCGGTTCACCCAGCTGCCCAGGGTGCTGGCGTTGATGTCGAACTCGCGCGCCACCGACGCGACCGTCCGCTCGCCCTCCAGCACCATGCGGATGGCTTCTTCCTTGAACTCCGGCGAGAACTGCCTACGACGCCTCGTCACGTACCTACCTCTTCCAGACTTCTGTCAGCTTATGTAGCCGACTGTCCGGAATCTGGTGGGCGCCTCACGTCCAGAAGGTCGTCTGGCGGCAGAGGGCTGAATATGCCGCCGAACACGCCGACGCCGTCGGGCTCCTGCTCGGGGAGTTGGCCCAGGAGTTCACCGGCGGCGTTGTAGTAGCCCGCCGGCACGACGTGGATGGCGTAATCGTTCCACGACAGGCCGAGTGTCACCGCTTCGGGGAAGGTGGCGCGCACGTGGTGCGCGATGGCGGCCAGGGACAGCAGGCACACCCGTTTGTCGAGGCGTTCGACCTCATATCGCAGGCGGGTCAGGGCAGCGTCAATCGCCGCAACGTCGGTGGTCACATATCTCCCGCGATAGGAAGCGATCAGGTGGGGTGGGCGATCTCGATGGCCTCAGGCAGCGCGACGGCGGTCCCGCAGGCGCCGCAGACGATGCGCTCGGTCTCGAAATCCGCGGCGCCGCAGTCGGCAGTCAGCCGCGTTCGGTTTTCGAACGTGAGGGGGGTGATGCGGAACCCGACGTCGTGTTCCCACGAAGCGGTTGCGCTGCCAGCACGCAGGGCAGATGAGCCCCTCCTCGTCGAGGACCGCTGTGGGAAGCTCAGCGAGTTCGGCGGCCAGGGCGCGGCGGACGTTGATCCACCTCTGACGCGTGGTGCCGCGGGCCTGTTTGGTGTACTGGCCGACGAGTTGGACCGCGCGGTCGAGACGGCCGCGCAGCTCTCGCGCGTGCTCGTTGGCCTGCTGCGCTACCCGGAGCGAGGCCTCGGCCTGCTGACGTAGTTGCTGGGTGAGGTCGGCGCCGTCGCCGGCGGCCGGGTGTTCCCCGGTCACGGGCGGCAGCAGGTCGTCGGGGAGGGGCACGTTGTCGGGCAGCAGGTCAAAGGAGAAGACGACCGCCTCCGCTTTGCTGCCCTTCGTGCGCAGCGCGGCGAGCTGCTGGCGTACGTTCGCTCGGTGGACGGCCTGGTCGACGATGTGGCCGCGGGCGGCCGCGAGCGGACCGCGGACCTTCCCGGCAAGCTGCAGTTCGGCCTCGACGGCCGCGTCCTGCCAGGTGGCGTACCCGCGTGCGACATTGCACCCGGAAAAACGCCAGCGGCGGATGCCGTCGACGGAGATGGTGTGGAACCGGACCAGCTTCCCGTCGATCCGGGTGAAGTGCACGCTGGCGTGCGCGCTCAGCTTCTTCGCCAGCGGAGTGGCCTCTACCCACGCCTGGCTGGCGCCGTCGGTCAGGGCGTGGGGGACAGGAATCCAGTGGGGGAGCGGTTGGGCGGGCAGGTGACGAAGCTCGTGGTGGATGTGGCGGGCGAGAGCGACGGCGTTGTCGCGCAGCCAGCATCCGGCGACGTAGGCGTCGTCAGCAGGCAGGTGGTCGACAGGGACAGCGTGGCCACGTCCGTCGACCCATTGGCGATCTTGGTTGAGCAGCGTGAAGTAGAAGCCGGTCAGGGCTGCACCTTTCCAGTGGAAGGCGGCGGGGTGGGTGCCGCGGTCAGCAGGTCGCACGAGAAGCGGGGGTCGTCGGAGGGCCACAGCACGATGCACGACCTGCTGCCGGGGCGGCTGCGGCCAGCCACTTCGCTGGCGCTCGGATGCCTGCCAGCGACGAAATGAGCGAACACCTCGACGCCGATCACGGGCGCGAATCCGTTGCCTTCGGCGTCGGTCGCGGTGACCACCAGCGCGTCGGAGGGGTGACTCATGGCGATGCGGCGCAAGTCGCCCCACGTCAGGGCCTTCGGCAGCCCCGATTCGACGGGAATCCGGTGGACGATGCTGACCTCGCCGGTGAACTCGGCGCGCGCCCGCAGCGCTGTAGCGAGCGGGGTCGTGGCGATCCACTCACGGGGGTTCGCCCGGATGAGGCGGCGTTCGGTGGACGTGCGCGGCCACCAGGTAGCCCGCGCCGTCCGGGGCCGGGGTGCGCATCGCGTGGGAGCACAGCGCGCGGGCAGCCAGGCCGGCGTGGTGTTCCATCACCTGCAGGGCGTGGGTGGCCTCCACGGGGTGGAGCAGGTCGACCTCAGTGGTGTCGGCAGGGACGCGGGGGTGAAACCACACGTCGCTTCGCAGCCAGCTGATCCAGTCCACAGTCATGCGGCTCCTTGTGGGGCAGAGGGTGTCTTCCGCAGGAAAGGGAGAGGGGCGCAGGATCTGCCGCCTCCCCCTGGTGGCCTCGGCGCCGTCCGGCCTGGACTCGCCACGGGGGTGCGCTGCGGCGCGGCGATCACGCGGCGGCCACGCGGCCACGATCGGCCAGGTCTGAGACCCAGTCGGCAGCCCAGCGGGGGCAGTTGCGGCAGTCACCGGGGTGGGGACAGTCGCGGTGCGCCCGAAGACGTTGCCGGCGCGCGGCGTAGAAGCATGCGCCGGAGTCGACCGACACCAGGCTCTTGCGCGCTTCCTCGTATTCCAGCGCCGTCGTTTTCAGGCCGAATCCGTGCAGGCGGATACCGTCGCGGGCCAGCTTTTCGATGACGAGCGCCATCTGGAAGAAGCTGAGCATGCTGCCCGAGCGCTTGCACAGCGAGCCCATGCCGACCAGGGAATGCGCGGCCAGATCCACGCCGGCCTCAGCCCACATCTCCCGGTGGCGGAGGTACTCCCCTGAGGTGCGGCCTTGCAAAACCGGCATCCACGGTACGCGGGGCGCCAGCGAACGTAGGCGCAGATAGGACTCGATCGTCCACTCCTGGTGCGCCCGCACGTAGTCCGGTAGAAACCGCACCGGTCCCCGGAGGGCGATGATGCGCGCTTCGGTGGCGGCGAGGACCTCATCCTCAGTCGGCCAGTCCTGCACGGCCGCGGCCTTGAGCCGGCCGATGCGGCGCATCCACCGGTCGGCCTCGGCGGCGTACTGCTCGGCCGGGATGACCCAGGTGCCGTTGCGCTGCAGATGTTGGTAGGCGTCGCTGTCGAGAATCCATCCGCGCCGCGCCCTGGGCAGCTTGCGCACCAGGCGGGCGAGCCGGTCGCGGGTGACGAGTTGCGGGAAGTCCTGAGTGGCGAGCCAGGACGGTTCGGGAGAGCTGATGTGCATGAGGGGAGCGATGCCGGGCCCGGGGTCGGGCGGGGCGATCCACTCCTCCGGGGGCAGGTCGAGTCCCTGCCCGTCGTTCTTGAGGCTGGTTGACAGGTCACGGATCCGATCGGCTCGGCCGTGTCGCGGCTCGCAGGCGGTGCACCTCCGCCAGCAGTTCGCTGACGTACTGGGGGGCGTCCCTGATCCAGCGCGCGAGCGGATTGTCGATGTCGCGGACGGTGTCGGGGTCGTAGGCGGTACGGCTGACGGCCAGGTCCCGGGCCGGGCGCAGGACGGCGTACTTCTCGTCTGGCTGCTGGTCGCGGAAGGTGAGATCGGCGTGGACGGGGATCCCGGCGGCGTCTTCGGCGGGCTCGCCCGCGCTGTCCAGTGGCCGTTCGGCGCCGAGCAGGTACAGCCAGCCGGAATGGCCGGTGACCAGCAGGGCGCCGGTGCGTCGGTCGCCGATCCACTGCCAGGGCGGCGCGGGCACGGCGTGCAGTGCGGACTCGATGTGCTGCAGGCGGTCGCCGGTCATGGGCTCACTCATGGGCACCGCGCGCCTACGGCTGTCGCGGGCGCGGCGGTGGTGCGCACGGTCGTGTGATGTATCGGGGTCCTCCCATAGACGGAGGTTGGCGAGGCGACGCGGCCGCGTCGGTGTGTGTTGTGCTGGACGAGGCGGCCGAGAGGGATGGCGGGCCCGGACGCCTGCGAAGGGATGCATCCGTGGAGAAGAGCGTCCGGATCCGGCGTGCCGTCGAGCGCCAGCCGGTGGGTTCCGGGGATCAGATGGGGTGCGGCTCCCGCGCGGCGCGGCGGCGAAGAGGCGGAGGATGCTTCATCTGGAGGCCCAGCCCACGAAGAGCCAGCTGACTGGGCTGCCGTTCTCTCCCTTGATGGGGATCGCTCCGGCTGGCCCCCACTTGTCGAGGATCCGCGGGTTGTCCGCCCTGAGGAGCTGGTCGGCGAGTGCTGTCGCTTCGGTTTCGGGCATGGGCTCGCTGGCGACGATGACGAAGTCGTCCTTTTCAGCGATGGTTCCGGTGTATCCGCGGTGGCCGTAGTCGTATCTGGCCTGTTCGACCGCAGCGTCGAACGCTTCCTTGGCTGTTGCGCCTTGCTGCGGCCCGGTGGTGAAGGGTGTGGCTCCCAAAGGGTTCTTTCTGTGAGAGGGCTTTCGGCCCTACGCCGCCCGCGTCTGGGCGCGCCGTGGCACTGGGGCGGGTAGCCGGGGCCGGGAGGGGAAGAAGGCGAGGCTTGGCGGTCAGGGCGTGTCGTCGAGCACGACACGTCCGAAGGTTGATCGCGGCGGGCAGCAGGTGCCGTCAGTTGAACACCCGTTAGCGCACCAGGTGCACCGCTCGCAGGCGGCTGCCGCCGTGGCGGAGCATGCGCCGGGGGCACAGGTGCAGCAGGGTGGTCGATGCTGCGTATCGAGGGCGGGGCACCCGGGATGGGTGAAGACGCAGGCGTGGATGCCGAGTGCGGTGATACCCCCGGGCTGGTAGGCGGCAGCGGCAAATCCTCGCGCGAGCGCGGCCAGCACACCTGAGGGTTTGCCGCCAGGGGTGGGGAACATGAGCCGGTCGGAGCGTTCGGCGATGGTCTGAGAGCATTCGGTGGCGATCGCCTGGCGTTCGGCGAAGCTTATGGTGCGCATTTCGTGGATCGCTTTGGGGACAAGGGGCCTTCCCCCACGGAAGTGGACACGCGGTGGGGTATGTCATGCGGCCAGTGTCAGGCTAGTCGATCTTTGCTGGTGTAGGTGCTCGTAGGCGA